>JAVBSH010000147.1:0-11757 GCA_031547085.1 Bacteroidales bacterium | reverse complement strand
CTTTCTTCGGCAGTACAAAGACCCGACGCATTTTCAATTCTTCAAAGCGCCTATCGACAAGGTAAAAGAAGTCATTGACAAGTTGCGCGAAGCCTTCAAAAAGCCCGATGACCCTGCAAACAAAGCAACTATCGACAAATACAAAGTCGAACCGAAGGTACAGGAACAAAAGCAATCGGCACATGCCATTGACGAAAGCCGTGTCGATTGGTCGCAGTTGGAAAAATTTAGCGTAACCCGTGAAACCATTGAAAAGACAAAGAGTTTGGATGCGATGCTGAACTGGCAGAAATCACCTGTGCTGATTCCCATTGCCGCCAAATTCGACGACACTACCCTGCGCACCGATGCCCGTTTGTCCTTCAGGGAAACGCCCGACGGCAAATTGACGTTGGCTATCCACGCTATCCGCAAAGAACCCGAACTGGAACGCCCCTACTTCGGAATAAAATTTACGGACGAAGACAAACAAAATTTGCTCACAACGGGAAATCTCGGACGTGTTGCCAATGCCGAATACAAGCAAGGCGAACAAACGCCTGTTTTTCTTTCACTGGATAAGTTGACAAACGAATTGGTTGCCCTGCGTGTTGATAAGTTGAAAATCCCTGAAAGCATTAAAGGCGTTACCCTGAACGACGTTCAAAAGAAGGAACTATCGGAAGGCAAAGCCATATTGGTTGAAGGTATGACTTCCAAAAATGGGAAAGACTTTTCAGCACACGTTCAAATCAATGCTGATAAGAAGGGGATTGAATTTGACTTTGGTCGATCTTCGATTCGTTTCGACAATCAGCCCAAACAAGCCCAACAAAACGAGCAACGGCAAAGTCAACAACAAAACGGGGAAGTCAGGATTCCCAAAACATTGCTTGGCGTTGAACTGTCGGACAAACAGCGAAGCCAATTGCAGGAAGGAAAAACCGCGTATGTAGCCGGAATGAAAGATGACAAAGGTCAGGAATTTAACGCCTATGTGAAGGTGAACACTTAACAACTATGGATTGAAAATCCATAGGTTGGATTGCGAATGAAATTCGCAGTGTCGACTAGAAGTCGATTGGAAAATATAAACTAAAGTTCATTGAAATTATTCGAGAATAAAATTCTCATCTGTGTTAGGGTTATCTTTGTGGTGATCCAAGTAGGCCGACAGAATATCTTCAGTGATATGCCCTGTACTCCAACTACCATAACCAATACCCCAAAAGTGACCACCCCAGTAACGACGTTTGAGTTCCGGAAATTCTTGTAACAACATACGGGAACTTCGACCTTTTAAACGCTTGACAATATCACTTACACTCTCTTGTGGACGATAGCTGATATGCAAATGGATATGGTCTTTACTTACTACTCCTTTGAGTATTTGGATATCAAAACTATTACACGTTTGACGAAGGATTTCTCGACAACGAACTTGAATGTCGCCAGATAAGACAGGATAACGATATTTCGTTATCCAAACTAAATGCACTTGCAAACTATGAACACTATGAGTACTATGACGCTGTTCCATATAATAACTTTTCTACAAAGATATTACATTATTTGTAGAAGCTAAAGCCTTGCACTAAAGTGCATAGTTTCAACTAACGAACTTTAAAAATGAATATAAAGAAAAATAAAATAACTATTTTTACAATAATTGAAATATGATTTACGGATACATTAGAGTAAGCAGTGACAAGCAGACAGTTGAAAATCAACGATTTGAAATTAATAACTTTTGCGAAAGAGAGCAGTTGGATATTGATGGCTGGATAGAGGAGACCATTAGTGGTACAAAGGCATACAATAAACGTGAACTCGGCCGGTTATTGAAACGGGTACAGAAAGATGACTTAATTGTTTGTGCCGAACTTTCCAGATTAGGACGTAACCTATTTATGATCATGGAAATATTGAATATTTGTATGACTAAAGAGTGTAAGGTTTGGACAATTAAGGATAATTATCGTTTGGGTGAAGATATTCAAAGCAAAGTTTTAGCTTTTGCTTTTGGACTTTCTGCAGAAATAGAACGAAATTTAATTAGCCAGAGAACAAAGGAGGCATTGGCACGAAAGAAAGCAGAAGGGATCGTACTTGGACGACCTAAAGGACGTAAAAGTGATCCTGAGAAATATAAGTTATCAAGTAAGAAACGGTTGATATCCGAACTGCTTGATGCGGGAATTTCTCAACGTAAAATAGCCAAAATATGTAAGGTTGATAGAAATACTTTATCCAGATATTTGAAAAATATATTAACTGAATGATTTTAAACGAGCGTTTTTGTGCAGCAAAATGGATCAGAATACAAATTTGATAACTCCGACAGCTGGGTAATTTTATCTCCTATAGAACAACGCATTAAGCAGAAAATAGAGACTGTTGGTGTACCATTGAAAGACTGGGATATTAGCATATACAGGGGAGTTCTTACTGGTTGTAATGAAGCTTTTATCGTTTCCGGCGAAAAGCGACAGGAAATTCTTGATAATTGTATTGACCAAAATGAACGTCAGAAAACGGATGAACTTATACGACCGATTTTGCGTGGACGGGATATTCGTAGATATGGATACGACTGGGCAGATCTATGGCTTTTGTATATACCTTGGCACTTCCCATTGCAATTTGATTCTACCATAACAGGAGCTTCGGAAAAAGCTGAAAAAATATTTCAAGAACAGTATCCTTCTGTATACAATCATCTTTTGCAATATAAACCAGAACTGTCTGCACGTAATAAAGCAGAGACAGGAATTCGCTATGAATGGTACGCTATGCAGCGTTGGGGAGCTAATTATTGGGAGGATTTTTTGAAGCCAAAAATTATATTTCAAGAAATGGTACAAGAGTCTTCTTTCGCTTATGACGAAAATATGCATTTCTTTTGCCTTGATACTGGACGAATAATAACTGGCAAATATCTGAAATACTTAATAGCTATATTGAACAGCGATTTATTCTTTTTCTCGGTTAAACACTTTTACGGAGGCGGCTCTTTAGGTGATACGGGAATAAGAATGAAACATACATTTTTTGAGAAATTTCCTTGCATTATGCCTACAGATGATGTTCAAAGTATGATAGAAAATCTTGTAGACCGTACTATAGTTCGAAATAAATGTGAATGTTTGGAAGAGATAAACCATAAAGTATATAAGCTTTATGATCTATCTCAAGAAGAAATTGAATACGTAAAATTACACTGAACTATTCATGCAATTTTGCATAGAGTTCAATCCCCTATATTATTGTAGCTTATTCACTTCCATGATAATATATAGTCGCCCTCTTCTTCTGTCAATTTGTATAAATAAAAAATAAGTTTGTCAAGTTCTTCATCTGAAATTTCTCCCCGAATTCTACTTTCGATACCTTTATTTAATTTCTCGTCAAAATCTAATTTTAACAATGTTTTTTCTAATGTAGTCACATATAATTGCACACCCCCACCTTGTACTTCTGCTTCGGTAGTAAGTTTTAAGTACCAGTCAAAAAGTTTGCTATTCATAAGACCAACAAATTGTAAGAGTAAACTTCGTTTCCCCGTCATTATGTTGACTGCATTATTACAAAACATAGAGTTGTCGTCAAAAGAAAAATTAATATTGCAACCTATGATTTTCCACATCACTTTTGGCTTCAAAAAATCCTCCATATAAGCGCAGTTGCGTAAATTATATGGGGTATCGCCTTGGTCTGCTCTATGCTTGATTTTCTCCCAGAAAAAGTCTAAATGGGCTTTTATTGCGGGTAATTTCCGATATCTATTTTTGGAATATTCTTCTCTTTTACCCCATTATGAGTATTAATGAGCCATAGATCTGCCCAGTCGTATCCATATCTACGAATATCCCGTCCACGCAAAATCGCTCAAATTTTTAATACCATTTTTATTATTCTTATTTGTTATTGCACATATAGTTTTATTTTGATTTTCGCCTTTAGTCATTAGTAAAATGTTAGTGTCTACTGTAGCAGATTCAAACACTTTTACACCAGCAAAATCAATGAGTTTCTCTGGATTGGTATATTCAACAAAAAACTTCCGAATAGCTTCTCCATATCCAGCGCGCATCCACTTATTGGATGTGATATAACATAATACTCCATTGGGTTTTAATAGCTGCCAACCTCGCTCATAAAACAAGCAATATATATCTCCCTTGTTTTGTTTTTCAAGAAATTTATAGCCACATGGTTTGTATAATTTGGATAATGCTCCTCCATTATTTTCAAGTGGAATATATGGCGGATTACCAATAACAATATCAAAGCCCTCTTTTATTCCGAACATCCATTCCGGATCAAAAAAAGAAGAAACACTATTTTGGTCATAAGGATTCCATGCGGCAAGTTGCCTTATTGCATTCTCAAACTCGGGAAGTTTCTGTTTCTTCTTCTCTTTTGCTATTTGCTCTTCAATAACTTTCATACGTCCAATCAGTTCTTTACGTTTAGGTTCGTTGGCGTCTTTCTGAAATAAGGATTTGGGGTTATCATCTCCAAACAATGAAGTCTGTTGGGATTGAGAGGTATCATCTACCATCTTGGGCTGCAAATAGGGTTTTAATTCTTTTTGCAGCTTCTCTATTTCTTTTTCCCATTCTGAAACTCTTTCATAATTGGGTTCTTCCGTTTGCAATAGAATATATTGTTCTATCTCAGCGCGTAATTTTTCATCTTTCTTTCTCAGGCTTATTTTTTCATTACTCGATTTAGCCTTGAAATGGTTGTGTCGAATATCTTGCAACTGATCCCGCATTTGCTTCAACGTTCCATCATTTAAATCCAATACGCCTGCATCTTGCTGTTTTATGCCAATGAGTGAATTCGCGGATACAAATTTGGTTTCTAAATTAGGCAGTGTAGGTATGCCAAAATTTGGTTTGCCGGAATCCTTTTTACAATGACAAATCAGTGAAATGAAAAACCTAAGCTTGCTTATTTGTGTAGCAATATTTTGAATATCAATCCCAAATATACAATTTTCTATAATTTGAAGTTTCTCGTTATATATGCTGTTTTCATCATTCTTACCGGATAACTTTTGTAAGATCTCGACTATCCGATTAAGAATTCCCATCGGGAAAGCACCGGAGCCACAGGCCGGGTCTAGAATTTTAACCTCTTTGAGTTTCCTGCATATCCTGTCCTTTTCTTCCTGATTGTTTTGTAATTTTTCGGGCAAAGATTCTTCATGAAATAAGGCGCGGATTATTGCTGTATCGCCGAGGTAAGTAATCAGTGCCTCATCAGCCATATAATCTACAATCTCGCGAGGTGTGTAGAATGAACCACTTTGATTACGTGCGGTTTCTTTTGTTTCCGGATTGTATGCCCCCAATAAATTTTCAAATACTTTACCGAGTAATTCAGGGTCAAGCGCCACTTGTTGTTCTTGAGGAGTATTTTCTTCTATTGTAAAGTTATAGCGCTTAAGTATGGATAATAAACCCTTTTCCGGCTCAAAGAATAATATGTTAGGGACAAAAGCACGATTACGATAACGACCGTCCGCAAAAGTTTTATCGTTCCTGCTAAATCCATCGTAATTATATGCACTCTCCACTCCGTCAATTGTTTTGGTCTTATCCAGACATTCGAATAAACCACCATTAAGGAAAGGTACTTCTGAAAACAGATTAACCACCTCATCTTCAGATATGCTAAATAGTTCTGCATAACGATAAAGCGTTTTTACGTCTTTAGTGCTTGATTTTGCAAAAGCACGATGATTCCCCTCTTCATCAATAACCGCCCTATTGAGAGTCGCAAAGAAAAGATTTTGTAAAATAGCATTGTAGTAGTTACCGGAAGTTTGGCTTAATGGGTCAAAGTCTTTGATCATATTTTTCAATGATTCAACATCGAATATTTTATCCGGTATCAAATCGCTTTGTTTGATAAACCAAACAAACATCAAACGTGTAATAAGGCGGATGATTTTCGTATCGATTTGTTCCCTATCATCTTCGGCAGTAACCACATTATTAGGGAAAGTAACCCCACTATGTTCAGCTGTTGCCCATTGATACCAATCAAACAATTCTCCATAGAACTGTTTTGTAAGTGTTTCTACCGAAAATGCTTTTATTATATTGGGTAATGTCTTTTCTTCTTTCGTTAGTAAACTAAACCGCTCTGAGGCAGTTCTGCAAGATTGGTTTTCTCCTAAAAGATACGTATATCTTTTTGCTTGTGTCTTTATGGTTTCATAGTTCCCGTTTTCCGTCCATTCCTTGGTTTCACTAAGAAAAGAAAAACGCCAATCCGTTTCGTTTGTCTTGTAACTTGCTATAAAAGCGCCATCATAATATTTCCATGATTGTTTCAATAAATTACGAATAGCAACTTTGTTTTGTGCTATTTGAATTGAATCCTTCAACTCAATATCGTATACAGCAATTGTTTCTCCGGAATTCAATTTTATTTCTCCTAACCGGAAAGCGCTTTTTGAAATATTATTGTTTACATTTTCCCGAAAAGGATTAATCACTGCTTCATATTTATCTGCAAAAATAGAATGTAGAAATGTATTCCAATGTGTACGATTGTATGCTTGTTGAAGGATATTTGCTGTCTCCATAATGGTATCTTTTAATTAAATGATTCTGATAAAATAATAACTGGAACTTCTAATTGGCTCTCTTTAATTTCATCCATATAATAACTGTCATATTTCTGAGCCATTGCAATTATTCGCTCAATGCACTCGTCCCTTGTTATTTGCCTTTTTTCTGCTTGTTTTATCATTTTATTTATTTCAATAGCAATGTTTGTAATAGTTCCCCATTCAATCATTTTTATTAGATGTTCTGACAGAACAACTTTTTCCGGATTCTCAATAGTTGGCTTAAAACTTTTTATGAAATTTGTGGCAACTCTTACTTGCTGTCCGGACGCTTTTGCTTCGGAAGGTTGGTTGTATGCCTGTTGTATATCGCTTTCAAACCTTCGCTTAGCATGAAGAACTTGTTCATTGTGCTGTTCTATACGCAGAACGGCAGGTTCGTTTTTGTCGGCATAGAAATATTCCAAAGCTTCCAAAGACGATAATTCTCTTGCTTCTTTCTCATTTACCAGATAAAAATTATTTCGTTCTTTTGTTTTCAGGAATACTAAAGAAGCATTATGCAAAGAAGTATCATTAATCGTCTTAGTGCTTCT
The DNA here is from genome assembly GCA_031547085.1 of Bacteroidales bacterium. Taxonomy (GTDB): domain Bacteria; phylum Bacteroidota; class Bacteroidia; order Bacteroidales; family UBA4181; genus JAIRLS01. The sequence goes on along the minus strand of JAVBSH010000147.1, from coordinate 4,593 downwards.
TCCTGTGCGGCAACGAAGACTGAGTTCTTTTATTCTCCGAAATTCTTTGGGATTAAGCTCCTTAAATTTTTTTAGGTTTTCCAATATCAATAGTTCTTTATTGAGTTCTTCTTTTTCAATGCCATCGTCAAACAACCGGTCTAAATCAAAACTTATGATTTCCTCTGTGGAATATATTTGATTGTCTTCCCCAAAAGCAGTATGAAAAGCCTGAATTTTAGCCAAAGAATTTTTTATCAGGTTTATTTCATTATTGCCTTGAGCAGAAGGATAAAACACATAGTTATAGATAAATGGAGCAATTGACCCAATACGATTAACACGCCCTATTCTCTGCATCAAACGAGTAGAATTCCAAGGCGTATCATAATTGACAATAATATTACTCCTATGTAAATTCACTCCTTCTGCCAAAACATCCGTTGTAAGAATGATATTGTAATCGTTTTTTTGTATTTCGGAATTTGCGTCAAAATTCTGCTCAATTACTTTGTGTTGCTTATTTCTATTTTTAGCTGATATTGTCAGCACATCATCTCTGTTCAAATATGCAGAAAGATAATCTACCGTATCTGTTGATTCCGAAAATATTACGAGTTTTTGTCCTACATTTATTTTAGCATCAAAGAATTCACTCTGTAATAATTCTACGAATCTTTTCAGCTTGGGGTCATCTTCATCTTTCTGCTCCTGCCATGCATTCAGCAATTCCGAAAGAATTGTTTGGTCGGAACGAAGTCCTTCAATGAATTTAGGTTCAAAATCTTCTGCCCGAAAAGTTCTATTCTTTGGATTTTCTTCCTGTATTTTTAGAATTTCCTCTTCAATTTCTTCCTCACTAAGCCCTTTCTCGTAAAATTTATTGATATCTAAATCAGGAGCAATATATATTTTGTCATTTTCAAACATGTCAATCATTCGCTGGTTGGCGTCATGGAATTTTTCCAGAGAGTGTTTGAATGCGAAAAAACTACTCTCGAGCCTTTTTACCAACAGCGTTTTCATGATAAATGCCAAGGACTTAGAAACCAGTTCTGCTTTTTCGTAGTATAAATTTTGAACTTCGTTTTTAAGCCCCGATATAGCTTTGTATCTATTGTATTGCAGTTTATTTACCAGTTGCTCTACCGTGAAGTTGAATAATTCTGTTTGTCTTTTATTAAGTAGATATTCAACCTTATTTGGTTTTTGCACTTTGGGAAAATCGTCCACGTCTTTTTTAAAGCGATCGATGGCTTCAATATCCGTTCTGGTTCGACGAACTGTAATTGGTTTGATTACTTTTTCTCGAATTTCTTCATAAAGTTTTTTTACAGCATTAACATTTAATGGAGTTTCGCTTTTTAAGCGTTGAAATTCCTGTGTCTTGGGCGAAAAGAATGCTGTTAAATTAGATATTCCATCCAAGGTTGACTGACGGGGATTTTGAAACAACAATATTTGGTGGTATAAATCCTCCGGAGAATTATTCAGAGGAGTAGCCGATATGAGCATTACTTTCTTCTTTCTCCCTTCAATTTTTCCGGTATTAATTCGAGGATATTTACAAATCTCCTGCAATTGTTGAAATATTCCGGTCTTATGGTTTCTGAATTTATGCGACTCATCTACCAGTATTAAATCATATTCTTCCGGTTGCCAATAATCATAATTTTCAGGGTCTAATACCTTTTTCAGACTACCATTAGAAACAAATTTAACGTTTGTAATTCCGAAACGGTCAAAAGTCGTTTTCCAGTTTTTCTCTACAGCAGGAGGATATACAACCAATACCTTCGTGTTATTTATTCCATTTTCTAAAATAAAACGTTTGGTTATCATAGTGGCAATGACCGTCTTTCCTAACCCAACCACATCAGACAGAAAGAAGCCATCGTATTTTAATATTTTCTTAAAACCTTCGTCTACTGCCTCAATCTGATATTCCATTTTTTTGAAACCCTTGGGCATTTCAAGCACATTATTGAAATCATAAGAAATGCGGTCATCAAAATATTCGATAAGAAGTTTCATGTAAAGTTCATAAGGGGTAATATCTCCTGCCAGATAGGTTACTCCTTTCACCTTTTTTGCATCAATAGGCAATATATCACATCCTTCGGCTTCTTTCCAAAGTGTTTTGAATTCTGATTTAGCAAAATCAACGTCTTGGTTTCTGTTTAACAAAACATTGAATTCATATTGTCTGTCATTCCCAATGCCTAGCCCTCTATCGGATAAATTACTTGATCCGGTAATAACTGCCGCACCTAAAGTATGCTCATTAAAATTATGAGGGTATAATATGTATATCTTCGCATGAATCCTTCGACTTGGATGTGCCCGCACTTCAATTTTTTTATTGACTATGTCGTCTATAAATTGAAGCATTCCGTCTTCTACTTCTTTCGAATAATGAGAGGATTCAATATCTGTTTTTATATTTTGCAAAAGTTCATCTTTTATTTGGTCGCAATTATGCATGTAAATCAAGCCTTTTTGCTGAGCTTCTGCTATAAATTTATCGGTATTGATACCGACTAATATTCTTATCGTATCTATTTTCTCAAGAAAATGGCGGATTTGAAAATAACCTGATGCGCGTAAATATCCGACAACAGCATCAAAACAATTTATCATTCCGTTGTTTGCCAATACCCCTTCCATTTTGTTAATCAGGGTATTTGACTCAGTATTTGTGAAAAATTTTGTACTCATGCGAACTTTGTTATTTATTTTCTCTCTATCCGAATAATATTCTCTCCAAAATATCCACTTGCTCCTTATGCTTCTGCGGATTACTTTCTTTTAGTTTCTTTATATTCAGAAGCTTCCATTTTACGGCCGGGAATTTACTGTAATCCACCTTTTTCCAATCAGGTTCCCCTTGGGAAAATGCCAGTAAAAATTCTTTGTCTTCCAGCGTTAACGATTCATTTATCATTTTTACAAGCTGCTCCCTTATTGCCTGATATTCATCATACCCGAATGAACTATTGGTCATTCCATTAAATTGACTTTCAAGTATAGCAGACTGGTCAATCGGATGAGGTTTCAGTAATTCATGTATTGGACGCTTACCGCATAAAAGGAAAAAGATAAATCCCTCTTTTATGTCAGTAGAATAACCAATTTCATTGATCAGGTTTCTCACATCGAACAAGTCCCTCGGATGCTGCCTATCCAATGCTGCATTGATTTTTCCACCCCACAGCTGCTTTTGGGAAACGGTTCTGACTTCACAAAATTTATCAAAGGTTTCCTGAGCCTTATCGCATAATATCACGGTGTCTGTTCCGGCAATTACTCCCCGATGATTTGGTTTACTTCTATTTTAACCATTGCATCCGAAGTCGTGCAAATGAGTTTTAATTCTTCTTCGGCTCTAACCGGGTCTGTAAAGCTGATGGACGGAATTTGCTTTTTTATCCGTTCTTTTATCCTTTCAAGGGCAGAGCGTATATGCTGTAAATCTGTCTCCCGGCTATCACTCGCAGGAATATAAGTGAGGTCTATATCGACCGACAAGCGAGGCATATTCAGGCAGAACAGATTAATTGCTGTTCCTCCGTGAAGCGCAAATACATCTTCTTTGGCTACTTCCGGTAATATATCCAACAGAAGGGATACTTGCTTCTTATAGGCATCTTTTATCATGACAGTTCTTTGGGTAATACTAAATTGTATTTGGGTATTAATACCCCGTTGTTTACAAGACTTCGGTTTCCCGAACCAAGGTCTATTTTTGTTTGGTCTATGTATTTGAACCAACTATGTCCTGAACGCTCGGCAAAATAAAGGAAAAGCCTTTTGACTTTTATAGATTTGCAGTTTCCCAATAATTCCTGAACCTGCTTGGGGCGCAGAGTTGATAACCCTTCCATTAATTCGTATGCTTCGGTCAGAGAAAATTCAGTAGGGCATAATGCAAGGCATTCCATCATTGCCCGTGCTGAACTTGATATTTTCATCGCTATTCCGGTGTCCTGATAATCTGTCAAACCGATTGTGTCATCCTCCAATAAAGATGTTCGGAACACTTTATAATCAACATCCCATTTGTTGTTTGTAAACCAAGAAGGTAGTTTCGTTTTGCCAAGAGTGAATATAGTTACTTCGGGGGAGGCAAGTTGCAGGTAATGGGCGATACCACTCAATCCCAATGCGGAACGCCCTCCCAGATGGATATTTATATCCGCTTGGGATTGTAAGGCTGCAAGTGCGCCGGACAGCAAAAGCGAATCTCCGGATTTTAGCATCGCACCCTTTCCAATTGACTTTAGCCATCCGCTTCTCCGGTATTGCTGCTGTAGCTCATACGGATACCCTTTCGAAACAAGCCATGAAGAAAGCAATACAAGCCCTTTAGGATACTCTTGCATTAACCTGCCTATCTTTGATTGGTTTATCTTGGACTCTTCAGTCATACTCTCGATATTGTAATGGAGGCAAAGATAAATAATCTTATTCACATGGCAGAAGCTTTCATTTGTTTATTTTCTTAAAACTATATTTTCAATATGAATACAGGGTAAATTACAAACAAGAGATATTTCTCTAAGCTTGCATCTTTTCTCAAGAAACACTATCTTTGCATCAAGCTAATCAACCTGC
>JAVBSH010000021.1:0-6011 GCA_031547085.1 Bacteroidales bacterium | reverse complement strand
TACCAGCCCCCAATACGCCAGCACAGGCGGATGGGGCAGTTACCAGTGGAAAACCGAAAGTAACCATATCCTTACATTAACGGAAGGAGAGCACAGGATCAGGTTTGTTTTTGGAACCCCAACCGCTTTCAACTTCAGGGCATTGAGATTTACGTATCAACAACCGTAATTTGAAATGATCAAGTCTGTCTCAAAATATTTTGAGACAGACTTTTTTAAAGACTAAGGATTGTGCCAATTCTGACACAATCCTATATTTATTTTCTGGTAATCAGTTATCATGTCCAATGTTTGTTGGCCAAACTGTTCGGCGTAGCGTTTTCGCTACGTCGCAGTTAAAAACAAGGCTCCTGCCTTGCAAATATGGAAAGCGGGAGCTTTCCTTTTAACCCAGCGTAGTCTGGAGACTACGCTGAACGTGATTTTCAATCGTATAGGCATGATTCCTGACAATCCTATATTTTTTCTTATTTTGTTGCATGAAACATTAACTATATGTATATTTGTGTCATAAGTTAAAGATTCAAACACATGGGCATGAACTTTTACAGATTATTTTTGAGTTTCTTATTAAGTTTCATTTCCCTTACGTTATCCGCCCAGCGTACCATCAGCGGGCGCATTACCGATGCGGAAAGCGGCGAGCCTGTCGCTGACGTTTCTGTTTTCATTGCCAGCACCACCGTAGGAATCACTACCGACGCGGCAGGTTACTATCAACTCAAAATACCGGGAGAGGGCGCTTACCGATTGGTAGTTTCGCATGTAGGATACGAATCCGTGTACAAAGATATCGAGCCGGGAAAAGCATCGGAGGTTTTTGATGTAGCCATGAAAATGACTACCATGGAAGAGGTAACTGTTACTGCAAAAGTTCGCTTTCGCAAATATGACATCGACCATTTCTGGAAAACCATATTGGGCGAGAAACCATCAAAAACGATCCGGCCATTGAACCCCGAAGCGGTGTATTATTATTTTAACTCCTCAACGGGTATGCTGAAAGTTACTTGCCGCGTACCGTTGCAAATCATCAATGATGAAACAGGGTATCAAATCTACTATACACTTGACTATTTCACACACGATTACAGAAAAAATATCACTGTATGGGAAGGAGAGTGCATGTTTACGGAGCTTGAACCAAAAACACTCAAACAAAAAAATATATGGGATAAAAACAGAAAATATGTGTATAGTGTTTCCATGGCAAATTTTATCAAGTCATTATGTCATCAGACATTGTTGGATAATGGTTTTTTATTGGTTTGGGAACACAAAACAGACTTTCGCGTTAGCGAAACCTTTAATGACCCAAGATTGGGCATTATGTCCACCACCACCATTTTCAAGACTGTTGAAGGGACTACGCATGACAAGATAGACTCTAAATTGTTTTTATCTGTAGATTCGGTTACCGGTGAAAAACTGTTTTACATTCCGCCCGAGATGAATGTTATGCTGATCAATTATGGTAAGCCGGTGCCTAAAAGGTGGGCCGCGGATGGTGATTGGAAAAGAATAGGCTTGTTCAGGACCTTTGTAAGTACCCCGGATACGATTCGGATTTTTCCCGACGGTACTTACATGGATAAGATGCGTTTTTCGCCTATTTTTGCATCAAAGCCGATTACGGGGCTTAACCTGGTATTGCCTATTGAATATTATCCCGAAAGCAATGCCGGACCGTCCATACAACCTGCGACAGCTGTTGAAGATGAACAGCCGGTTAAAATCCTGTCCGAAAATCCGCTTGCCGACACACTCCTCCGTGCTGCTGATCGTTTCGAGCGGCAATTAAGCGTCTTTCCGCAGGAAAAGGTATATCTGCAAACCGACAAACCTTATTATCTTTCCGGCGAACGGATCTGGTTCCGCGCCCACGTGGTGGATGCCGCCTCGCATGTTCCTTCGTTTTCGTCGGGCAGCGTGTTGGTAGAATTATTTGATGCGCGGGATTCGGTGGTGAGGCGTATCAAAACAGGTATTGGAAATGATCTGTACAGCGGATATATTGACATTCCCGAAGATGCGCCGGAAGGAGACTATACAATCAGGGCCTACACCGCTGGAATGCGGAATTCAGACGAAGATTATTTTTTCATGAAAAGTATCCGCATAGGCGACCCAATGAGCCGCATGATGCAGGTTCATCCTGAATTTCAATTCTTTCCGGACAAAAAGATCGACGCTGATATCTGCTTTTCACGTATTCGCCCTACCGGCTCTGTCACTCCCGAATCGCTAACAATCACCATCAACAACGACAAACCGGTAAGTTTGAAATCAGCAGACGGCAAATCGGGTCTCAGTTTCAACCTTGCGCCCTCCGAAAAACAACGGGTGATGCTGTTGGACGCCATGTATGAAAAAAGTCCGTTCCGCCAATACATCAAAATACCCGTTCCGGATGATGATTTCGACGTGTCGTTCTATCCCGAAGGAGGTTCCGCCCTGTATGGCGTCACAGGTCGCATTGCATTCAAGGCGATGCAGCGCGACGGAACGGAAACAGATGTGAACGGAACGGTTTACGACAGCCGGGGAAACGAAATAACTACATTCAAAACCGACCATCGCGGCATGGGGCAGTTCATGATGAGGCAGGAATCAGGCGAAACATACCATACCGTTTGCACCAACAGCAAGGGACAATCCAAACGTTTTGACCTGCCTGCCGCTAAGGACGCAGGTTATGCGCTATCGGCCACATGGGGTTTTGACCGTTTGCAGGTGAACGTCCTTCAACCTGAATCTCAAAAAAACGGAGACACGCTGTGTTTGATTGTTCATACACGCGGCATGATACAGGACGCCCGTATTTGGGAAAATATAAGCGAACCTGTTGTTTTCCCAAAGGATTTCTTCCCTTCGGGAGTAAGTCATCTGCTTCTTTTGACCAAAGATATGACGCCGGTGAGCGAACGGTTGGTGTTCGCCTTCAACGACGATCAGGCCAACGTAACATCCAAAACCGACAGGGATACATATCCCGCCCGGAGTCCGGTAGAATATACGGTACATATTACGGACGAAACGGGCGAACCCTTGATGGGGAACTTTTCCGTTTCGGTAACCGACAATCATGAAGTGGCTACCGATACCACTTCCAATATATTGACTTCGTTATTATTGACTTCCGACTTGCGCGGAAACATACCCGATCCCGGATATTATTTCCGGAAAAAGGGACAATCGTCGGTATATGGTTTTGATATGCTGATGCTCACGCAGGGCTGGCGCCGGTACGATACGCAGCGGATTGTGGGGAATGACCTGATGTATCCCGACACGTTGTTACAAATGGGATCTGTGATATCCGGAACAGTAAAAAGTAGAAATCGTCCCGTAGACGGCGCCCTTGTGAACATTCTGTCCATACACGATAATTATACCGGAACGACCTATACCGACCGCAATGGGCGGTTCTACCTGCCCAATGGCGATTTACCCGACAGTACCGCGTTTATTGTCCAGACCACATCTCAGGAAAAAAAGCAGAACCTTGAATTGATACTCGACAGGGTATCGTACCCTGAACGGAAAATCCCTGTTCATGCTCCAGGAGTTCCGAATCGCGCGATGTTTGCCATGTATGCCGACAAAGCGGAACTGCAATATGTGGACGAGCATGGGGTCCGTACCAGCTACATTCCGGAAGTTACCATCACTGCGCCAAAAGTAAAAGGCAAAGATTATTCCTTTTTTTATAAGGCAAGAGATGCCCAATTTGTGATGAGCGAGGAGGATTTAGTAAAAACACCGCCGGTGTCCATGCGTTCCCTGCTGACTCGAATTCCTGGAATATTTATCTCGTCTGATCACATGGTAACTTATGGGCATAACTCTGTTTTGTTTGTTGTTGATGGTCGGGTAGAAGACAATGAAAGTTTTAATGTTTTTGAACAAATATCCCCGGCAGACATTGCCCAGGTAGATTTATTAAGCGGTCCGGCCGCAGGCATATTTGCTTTTCGCAGTACGCAACTGTCGCATTATGTGGTATCCATCACTACCAAGAAGGGTAAAGTCATTTCAAAAGAAACCCCTTATATCAAACCAATCATTCCGCTGGGTATTCAAAAATCTGCTGAATTTTATGCACCTAAATATGACATACCCGTGCAAAATGCCAAACCCGACCTGAGGACCACGATCCATTGGGCGCCCAACCTCACCACTAATGAGGAAGGCAAGGCAAGTTTCAGTTTCTATACGGCAGATGTACCATCAACATATACTGTAGTGATTGAGGGCATGACCGAAGACGGGAAAATCGTATACAAAAGGGATCAAATAGTGGTTAAATGATAATTAAAGTTATTTTTCCAAAAAATAGCAAATAAAGAGATATCTGTAGAGTCCAATTTAAGTAAACCAAAACGTATGAATCATCACAAATTATTATTAGCCATCCTGTTATGGTTTATCCCGCTCGCATTATCCGCCCAACGTATCATCAGCAGATGCATCACTGATGCCAATGATCACAGTCCAATTCCCGGCGCTTCAGTCTTTTTTTCCACCACCACCATAGGAACTACTACCGACGATAAAGGCAATTATAAACTCAAGGTACCGGGCGAAGGCAGTTACCGTCTGACGGTTTCGCATGTGGGGTATCAACCGGCTTTCAAGACTATCGAGCCGGGAAACACATCGCAGGTATTTGATGCGGCTTTGCGGTCGTATGAAATGGAAGAGGTAACTGTTTCTGCAAAAGTTCGCTTTCGCAAATATGATATCGACCTTTTCTGGAAAGCCATATTGGGCGAGAAACCATCAAAAACGATCCGGCCATTGAACCCCGAAGCGGTGTATTATTATTTTAACTCCTCAACGAGTATGCTTAAAGTTACTTGCCGCGTACCGTTGCAAATTATCAATGATGAGACGGGGTATCAAATCTACTATGTTCTTAAACATTTCACACACGATTACACAAAAAATGTTACTTTCTGGGAAGGAGAAGCCATGTTTACAGAACTCGAACCGAAGTCGTTCAAACAGAAAAATACATGGGAAAAAAACAGAAAGTACGCAAGCAGTGTTTCTGTAACAACTTTTATAAAATCGTTGTATCATAATACGTTGTTAGATAATGGATTTTTATTGGTTTGGGAACGCAAACAAGGCGCTCAGGTGAGCGAAACCATTTATGACCCAACATATGGCATGAAGTCCACAACAACTATTTTCAAAACCATTGAAGGTACCACGCTTGACAATAAAGATTCTAAATCGTTTTTATCTACCAATTCGGTTACCGGTGAAAAATTGTTTTTCATACCGCCCGAAATGAATGTCATGTTGATCAGTTACGGGAAACCGGTACCTGTAAGGTGGGCAGCGGAAGGTGATTGGAAAAGAATAGGCTTGTTCAGAAATATGTTGAATACTCCGGTTGATCCGATTCGGATTTTTCCCGACGGTTCTTACAAGAATTGGATGGGCTTTGTGCCTGCTTTTGAGTCAAATTCAATTTCGGGACTTAATCTGGCACTGCCATTGGATTACCGTCCGGATAGTGTATCCGTATTTACAAAAAGTAAGTCTGACCAGGCGCCGGATGTAGCAACCACACTGGAGAATGTTGCTCAACGTTTTGATGAGCAAAAGAAAGTGTTTCCACAGGAAAAAATATACCTGCATACAGATAAGCCATATTATCTTTCGGGCGAGCGTATTTGGTTCCGCGCCCACGTAGTGGATGCAGACACACATATCCCAGTCGTTTTATCAAATTGTGTTTATGTAGAGTTGTACGACGCACGCGATTCGGTGATCCATCGTATCAAAACGGGGCAGGAAAATGATTTCTTCAGCGGGTATATCCCTATTCCTGATGATGCACCGGAAGGGGATTATATGTTATAGCAATTGAATTTATTATGTACTATACCCATCTTCCGCGAACCAACCTAAAATGTCAGATACGGTAATGCTACTCAACGCACCCGCGATCTTCTCTTCCAAAGCTTTCCGAGTTCTTGCTTTAACCTTTCGCAGAA
>JAVBSH010000206.1:0-13933 GCA_031547085.1 Bacteroidales bacterium | reverse complement strand
CACCATACCGATCCGGCATACAACAATGTGGTACTGCACGTGGTATACCAGCACGATGCTGATACGTATAACGCCCGCCGGCAGAAGATCCCAGTGATGGAACTACATTTCGACGCCCGTTATTACGATAACTACAACCGCTTGGCCAACAGCAAAGCACGCATCGCTTGCCGCGACGACGTCAACAAAGTGGATGAATTCAGCCTCGCATCATGGCTGGAACGCCTTGCTATCGAGCGCCTTGAACAAAAGGCCGGCGCTATCATGCAAACATACGCCGCTACGGGTAGCAATTGGGAGGAAACACTTTATCGACGGTTGGCACGTAATTTCGGGTTTAGTCTCAATGCTTTGCCTTTCGAATCGCTGGCAAATTCGCTGCCTTTGAATATATTATTGAAACAAAGGGACAGTATGCAACAGATAGAAAGCCTGTTATTCGGACAGGCGGGTATGTTGGCCGACGAGAATATCACCGACGTCTATTACATAGAGTTGCGTAAGGAATACCTGTATCTACAGAAAAAGTACAACCTGGAGCCGGTGGATCGCTTCCTGTGGAAATTCCTGCGATTGCGTCCGATCAATTTTCCTACGTTACGCATTGCCCAGTTTGCGGCTTTGATCCATCATAACGATCACCTCTTTTCACAAATTATTGAGGCCGATTCCATCGATACATTCGACAAACTTTTTGATTTACAGGCTTCCGCATATTGGGACAATCATTATGTATTTGGCAAAGAATCGCTTAAGCGGAACAAATCGTTCGGTAAAACGGCCATCCGCACCATTCTGATCAATACCGTTGTGCCGTTTCTTTTCGTATACGGCAAAGCGCGCGGCAAAGATGAATTCTGCACGCGTGCTGTCGATCTTCTCGAAAGCCTTCCCCCCGAAAAGAACTCCATCCTTGCCCAATGGGAAGAATTAGGTGTAAATAATCCCGATGCATTTACATCGCAAGCGCTGTTGCAACTTACCAACGAGTATTGCCAGCCCAAGCGGTGCTTATCTTGTGCCATCGGGAATAGAATCGTTAAGAAATGAATGAAGACCTCTCTCCCCAACCCTCTCTCCACAGAAGAGAGGGGGACACCCGAATCGTGGATTGCGCAAGGGCTCCCTCCCTTGTGGGGAGGGCGGGGGGAGAGGTTATCCGCATCAAAGAAACCACTTCCACCAATTGGCATTTGCTGCAATTGTCAAATACAGCAAACCTAGCGGAAGGCACGATTGTTGTGGCCGACAGCCAGACACAGGGGCGCGGACAAGGCGAGAACTCGTGGGAAAGCCAACCCGGTACCAATCTTACGTTTTCCATCATATTGTATCCAAAGTCCGTCAAAGCTTCACGGCAATTTATCCTTTCGAAAGCCATATCATTGGCTGTATACGATTTTGTATCGCAGTTTGTTCCCGGTGCATCCGTTAAATGGCCGAACGACGTGTATGTGGGCGATCAGAAAATCACGGGCATGTTGATCGAAAATTTCATAGAAGGCGCTTATATTACCAAAACCATAGCTGGTATCGGGGTAAATATCAACCAGGAACAGTTTTTAAGCGATGCGCCCAACCCGGTTTCGTTGCGACAACTGACAGATAAGGCCTACCAGTTGGAAGACTGCCTACAAAACCTGCATACACATATTTTAAGCCGTTACCGGATGATTACCGAAAATGCCGGCAAACTTAACTCCGACTATCTGCAACACCTTTACCGCTTTGGCCAATTGAGCCGGTTCAGCGCTGATGGTGTCCTTTTCGAGGCAACCATCACAGGAGTTAACCAATATGGAATGCTGGAGATGACAACCATTGATGGCGAGCGTAAAGTTTTCGGATTCAAGGAAATATCATTTGAATAGAAAGACTGACTGCCATTATTACCGTGTCAACAAAATTGGTATGATTTTAGTTATACTATTGGAGTATGTTGTATTTAATTAAAAATGTAGTTATCTTTGATGTCCCTTCCGGGATACTCATATAAAGCTGACCCATTATGGAAAACGAAAATGTATATAAAAAAATACAAGAGTTCTTTGGTGGGCTGAATGATAACTTCAGTCTCATGGAAGACCCTGTGGATGTGGCTGTACAGATGAAGTATTTCGAAACATCAGGCAAAATGAGAGGATCCGTCAAGGAAGAAGACGTTCTTGACAGGAAAGATCAATTGTATGACCCTGAGTTGGATGTAGAGGAGAAGAAGACATTATTGGTGCAGATGGCCGGAATTCCGAGCCCTGAAATATTCCGTATACTTGAAGCTTATGCCAAGAATCCGGATGAAGAATTGAAAGACTGGTCACACCTTGCATTGCAGGAAAATAAGCTCCTGCTCGAAAGTCATTTGCTGGATAGCCGCCAGGTATTTATCTCGACGGGTCTGGGTGGAAAAGGTCACAAACTGAGATACTTTGTGGTTTTGATCAACAAGGAGGGAGATTTGAAGCCATACCAGCAAAAGATTGTTCAGGACGAGATGCAATATGCTTTGCAGCGCTACAACAGCGAATTGGAAAAGCTCGATTTCATGCATCAATACACTACCATGCGTGTGGTAGTACCTATCACCTCCGACTTAACGAAGTTGTTCCGCGAAGGTATTGACGAATGTAACCAGTTTGGTGATTTCCTTTCATCCGACTTCATTGTTACCAATATGAAAGAGCTGAATGAAAAAGAAATAGAGGAAGCCCTTTCGTCGAATGAAAACAATACTATTTCCGACGACGATTTTCCGCCTGTAGATTGACCCCGGTTGAACTTCTATCGCCTGCCAAAAACATGGAATACGGCAAGGCGGCAATCATTCATGGAGCCGACGCCGTATATATCGGCGCTCCGCAATTCGGAGCGCGTGCCGATGCGTCCAACTCCATTGCCGATATTGGGGAACTTATCCGTTTTGCCCATCTTTACAAAGCTAAAGTATACGTAACCCTCAATACAATTTTGTATGATCATGAGATGGAGGATGCTGTACGAATGATCAGGCAATTGTACGAAACCGGTATCGATGCATTGATTATCCAAGATATGGGACTACTGCAATGCGGACTTCCGCCGGTTCCATTATTTGCCAGTACACAAACACACAATCACTACCCGGAGAAAATAATATTTTTAGAAAAAATGGGGTTTCAACGTGTCATTTTGGCACGTGAACTCAGTTTGCCTGAAATTTTGTCAATTCGTCAACAAACCAATATTGAGCTGGAATCTTTTGTGCATGGTGCATTGTGTGTATCGTATAGCGGGCAATGTTATATGAGCCATGCCATCACCGGGCGTAGCGGTAACCGTGGTATGTGTGCGCAACCGTGCCGGTCGTCCTACCGTTTAGTGGATGCTGATGGTCGCACGATGATTGAAAATGCACATGTATTGTCGCTCAAAGACCTCAATTTGTCCGGGTATTTGCCGGGATTGTTAAAAGCAGGCATCACATCTTTCAAAATAGAAGGTCGCCTGAAAGACCTGAATTATGTGAAAAACATTACCGCCTATTACCGCCAGCGTTTGGATGCTATTTTTGAAAATGATCAGCGTTGGGGAAAAGCGTCGTCGGGAAACATTGATTTTCATTTCACGCCCAATCCGTATAAAACGTTTAATCGTGGTTATACAACTTATTTTATTGATGGTCGTAAAGAAAAAGTAGCGTCGCCGCAAACCCAGAAATCAATCGGTGAACGGCTGGGAACGGTTGTGCAATCGCATCCGCAGTGGTTTACGGTGAATGCGAAAGAAACGATCAACAATGGCGATGGTTTATGTTGGCTTCACCCGCAAAAAGGATTGGAAGGTGTATTGGTGAACAGGGTAGAGGGAAACAAGGTTTTTCCGGCCAAACCGGTACAAATAAAACCTGGCGCAGAAGTATACCGCAACAATGACTTCCTGTTTGAAAAACAATTGGCAGGCGATTCGGCAGACAGGCGTATTGCTGTTTCGTTCGAACTGTACGAATATGAGTTGGGTTACACGGTTTGTGTCAACGATGAAGATGGAAACAGCGTGGAATATTCGCTCGATGCACAAAAACAGCCGGCAAAGGATATGGTTGCATCCCGGAAACAAATAGATGCCCAATTTCGTAAATTAGGTAATACCCCTTTTATCGCTGATCAGGTTGTTATTCCGGATTCGTTTGCTTATTTCATTCCGGCAGCCGAATTGAATCATCTGCGCAGGCAAGTGGTACAGCTTTTGGAAAATTGTCGGGTAGACGGTTACCAGTCAAAAGAAGCTAAAAGAATGCCTGCTGATGTTGAATATTTCGAAAAAAAACTTGATTATCGCGGAAATGTTGCTAACCGGCAAGCAAGAGATTTTTACACGCAACATGGTGTGGAATATATTGAGGATGCATTTGAACTTCAAAATAACCATCAGGGAAAAATGTTGATGACTACCAAACATTGCATCAAATATCAATACAACATGTGCCCCAAAAAGCAACACCCTGCACAAAAATGGAAAGAACCTTTGTTTCTCAGGGATAACAGGTCAAATTATCGGCTTGAATTTGATTGTAAGGCTTGTGAGATGAGGGTTATATCAGATCAATAGTTTTTCAGGTTAAGCATTCTTCATAGCCAGGACTAACTTGTTTATTTCTGTAACTATATGTGGTAATCAACGTATATTATAGAAATAATCTAAACATCTAACACATGTAGCGAAATCGATCATGAAAGTAAAAGCGTATGTAATAATTATTTTTACAGGACTATTAAACAGTTTCGTCATCATGGGCCAGCAGGGACATGAATTTTCGGTATATAGCGGCGGCGGATTGTCGACCCTGAAATACAAGACTACTATCGGGGATCGTAAAAACGGCCTTGGAGGATTGTTTGGATTCGGGTATAGCTATTTTTTCACAAACCACATTGGTATTGGCACAGGAATGGAGTTATCGTCGTATCATGCAAAAATGCTTGTAGATAACCTTTCGGACAAGTATATGACCACAGACTTTGATGATGACGAATTTGAGTTTAGGACAACTGTGAATAATTATACGGAGAAACAAAATGCTTTAATGATCAATATTCCGTTAATGGTGCAATACCATACCGGAAAAAATAATCGGTTTTATATAGCAGCAGGAGGTAAAGCAGGTATACCTGTCAGGGGAAAATATAGGACCAGTGGTGCCGAGATGAAAAATTCGGGCTATTATGCCATGGAAAATTATGAATATACTACTCAGGAATTTTTGGGATTTGGTACTTTCAAGGGAAAGGATACGAATGGGACTATCGATTTGAACGTTGCATGGATGTTGTCGGCAGAAGCCGGTATCAAGTGGAAGCTAAAAGAAAACATGTTTCTTTATACCGGTATTTATTTTGACTACGGCCTCAATGATTTCGGCAAAAGCGAACATAATGAGCAGTTTGTACAATATAACAGGGTTTCACCCGGGGATTTTACAACAAACAGCGTGCTGACGTCCCGATATACGCAAGATGGCCATGCGGAAAAGTTTACGGATAAAGTGGTTCCATTGGCTGCTGGTATAAAGATACGATTGGCTTTTAGCAAGACTTGTTCAAAAAAGATAGAGCAGCCTTTGCCAACACCTGCTATCCAGCCGGTTCCCGATCCTCCAATACTTGTTGAGGTTGAACTTCCGGTTGATACGGATTCTGTTACGGAAATTTCCCAAGAGGATACTGATACAAAAGTTGATGTGGCCATCGTCTTGGATACGGAAGAAGCAGAAACGGATGATGGATTAACTGAAGTAAAAGAGAAAATTACCGGGACTATATTATTGTATCCATTGAATAGTGCGGAATTGAATATACAACAAAAAACAATGCTGGATGATAAGGTCGTATGGTTGAAAAAATACCCGGATTTGAAAATTATCTGCGAAGGTCATACCTGTAACTTGGGGAATGATGCATTCAACATGAACTTAGGTTTGAAACGAGCGGAAAATGTGAAAAGATACCTGGTGGAAAAGGGAATTGATGCCAACCGGATCAGTGTAACGACCAAAGGGAAAACGAGTAATGTGGTTCCCAACGACAGCGAAGATAACAGGCTGAAAAACCGAAGGGTTGAAATCCGGGTAATGGAATAATTCGAACTTAGCAAACGATATGGATATGAAGCGGTATTTATTTTTGCTTATAAGCATTCTCATAGCTTTTCCTGCGATGGCGGAAAACCTCACGGTAACCAATAACAATGATGCGGGGGCAGGTTCTTTTCGGCAAGCCGTAGTCGATGCACAACCGGGTGATCATATCAGCTTTTCCGAGTCGTTTTTCTATCCGGAAGGTACAAACAATACGATTGTTTTAGATTCGGAAATTGTTATTGACAAGAGCCTATCCATTGAAGGACCGGTTGATAGTGATGGCAAGGCGTTTGTTTTGGTTAAAGTGCCGGTGACAGCAAAGGAGGCAAAGGACAACAATATTCTAGCTTCTGATTATAGATTATTTACTATTTTAGGCGTTGGACATAAAGTAGGCATATCAAATCTGCGATTGAAAGGTGGTGATATTTCAGAATTGATAGATGATGAAAGCTATGGTGCTGTGATATATGTTGATGGCCCGGAAGCACATATCGAAAACATAGAGGTTTCTGAATCAACGGCGTACTATGGTGGCGCTATTCATAAAAAAAACAGTAACTTATATATAAAAAATAGTTTTTTGTCCATAATATTGCACTTTATTGGGGTGGGGCTATTTGTCTTGAAGGGAGCAGAAAAAACTTTACTCGAATAAGTAATACACGATTTATTGGTAATAAAACAAAAGACTTTGGTGGCGCCATCGATAATGTAGGATGTGATTCACTGATTGTTAAAGCCTCTTTTTTCAAAGAAAACGAAGGCCTTTTTGGTGGTGCGGTTTGGAATTGTGGGGTAATGTATCTTGAAAGCGATACATTGATTGACAATGTTGCTGCTTATCTTGATCTTCCGGAAGGACTGGGTGGGGCTATTGAAAATTCGGGCAGATATAGTATGATCAATAACTGTATGATTTCAGGAAATAGAGCTACAGAATACGGAAGTGCTATTTACAACAGTGCACATAATGTGTCCCTAATGAATTCAACAATAACTAATAACAAAATAGTAAGTGATAATATCGGTTCTATATATAATTATCTCAATGCTTCATTGACAATAATAAATAGTATTGTTACCGGCAACCACCATATTACTACGGGTGTAGAGAATAATATCAATCTTGATCATGGTATTGTCAGAATGGTATATAGTGTGTATGGAGTTGATGAAGATATCAATGGTATTGCCAAAGATATTCATAATGTCAAAGCTTCAGCATCTTCGGTATTTACGGGTAGTGGCATAGAAATATCACCTATAGGTGAAGCTGCTGATGCCGGGACATTGGTAGGTCATTTACGTTATAATTGTTATTACCGGGATATGGACGACAACAAGTGGAAAAGTTTTACTATCACCAATGCTCCTGATTTTGATGTTGACAATACGGTGGATTACGGCCTCGGTGCAGGTGCTGAGATTTTCACCACATCGCTTAATGGTGTCAGCCGTGTATGGACACACGATTATTACAATGCCGGCGCTTACGCCATACCTCCTTTATCATTTTTCACGGTTGATGCCATTCCTGACCAGATTTATACCGGCGCAATCATTACACCGGATGTAGTGGTAAAGGATGGTGTTGTTGTTTTAACGAAAGATGTGGATTACGAGGTGAGCTACACCAACAATATCGATGTAGGGGTAGCCAATGTAACCATAACAGGGAAAGGCAAGTATCATGAAACACTCAACACTACTTTCCGTATCGTTGCCAAGCCAATCACTTCTATCGATTTTATTCCCGATCAAATCCATACTGGTTCGGCAATTACACCGACAGTCGTGGTAAAATCTGATGAAATCATTTTAACAGAAGGAGTAGATTATGAGGTGGAGTATATCGATAATGTTGCTGTAGGTACAGCTCATGTTACCGTTATTGGCAAGGGTAATTATACAGGCGTACTCCAAACCACTTTTCAAATCATTAAAGTGTACAATGTCGATATTCATAATATTATTGTGACTGGGGCGCAATATGATATAGATAGCAAAATCTATGTAGTGGATTGTGGCAGAAAAGATATCGAGGTAACAGTGGTAACTGTCGGCAATACGGCTCGGGTTATTTACAATGGAATGGAAGGAAATCCTTTCACGGTAGGATTGGAGCGGCCAGGGTTTTATACAGTTAACTTTACTGTTGTTTCACAGGATGGCCTTGTATCTAAGGAATACCCACTAACCTTGGAAAAACGTTTTGAATTTGACGAAGTTGTGGTTACCCGATGGAATAATACACTAACAGTAATCAATAATCCGGCAAACAACGGCGGCTACACTTTCACATCGTTCAAATGGTTCCGCAATGGACACGAAATAGCCACGGGACAATCTATCTCGGCAGGTAGTGCCGGTGAATGGCTCAATGCAAATGACCTGTATTATGTAGTATTGACCGCAAATGAATATAGTGGTTCATTGCGTTCATGTGAAGGAAACCCGAATATGAGAAGCTCAGGCGTTAAGGTATGGCCTAACCCGGCACTTCAATCTGATGTGGTGAATGTGGAGGTTGACATGGATGTTTCATTATTTCCGGGTGCTATTATAGAAGTGTATAACGTGTTGGGGGCATGTATACACCAAGCAAAAGTTACCGATAGGGTTACACAGATTAAGCTGTCTGCGGTTCCGGGAGTTTATGTCATCACGCTGAAAGGTCTCGATGACGGTGACAGGAATATAAAAGTGGTAGTGAAGTAATGGTCAATAATATCGTCTTCAATATGTTATAAAAATTTTTATCGTTTCCGTAACCTGTCTAATTCGCGCTTGGAGTCTCTTTGCTTGATATCTTCGCGCTTATCATAAGTCTTTTTCCCTTTCGCCAACGCAATTTCCAGCTTGGCAAAACCACGATCATTAATGAACATGCGTAGTGCAATAATAGTTAGCCCTTTGTCCTGCGATTTGCGTTCCAACTTATTGAGTTCCTTGCGCGAAAGCAATAGTTTCCGTTCGCGTTTCGGATCATGGTTGTTGAAGGTTCCCCACCAATATTCGGCAATGTGCATGCTTTGTATCCAGAGTTCGTTGTTGCGGAAAAAACAATATGCATCCGTCAGGTTAGCTTTCCCTTCGCGGATGGATTTGATTTCGGTACCGAACAATTGGATACCGGCAACATACTTTTCAAGAAACTCGTATTCGAACGAAGCCTTCTTGTTCTTGATGTTGATATTGGTTGGTCGTTTATCTGCCATTTGAAAAATTAATTATCCAGCCCCTAAATCCCCTAAGAGGACTTGCGCAAAGCGCAGTATACCATAACGCTAAGTTTGGGCCTGGGGTGGAAACAAAGGGTAATTGTTTATTGAAAAAATCGGATATCGAATATTTCATCAATATTCAATATCCGATGATCAATAATCAATTATTTTATCCGCGGATAGCTTTGATACCCGGAAGTTCTTTGCCTTCCATGTATTCGAGCATTGCGCCGCCGCCGGTGGACACATAACTCACCTTGTCGGCCAGTTTGTTCTTGTTGATGGCTGCTACTGAGTCGCCGCCGCCAATGAGGCTGAAAGCGCCGTTAGCTGTAGCTTTGGCCACTGCCTGTGCAATTGCCGAAGTACCTTTCGAGAATTTTTCGAACTCGAACACACCCATCGGGCCGTTCCACAACACTGTTTTCGAGTTTGCGATCACTTCGCTGAACGTCTTGATGCTTTCGTCGGCAATATCCAACCCCATCCAGCCGTCAGGAGTCTCGTTCACTTTCGAGATACAAGTATTGGCGTTGGCATCAAAAGCGTCGGCATTCACAGCGTCGGTCGGCAAGTATATGTTGACGCCTTTTTCCTTGGCTTTTTTCAGGATTTCGAGCGCCAGTTCGAGCTTGTCTTCTTCGCACAACGATTTACCGATCTTGCCGCCTTGAGCCTTGATAAAAGTATAAGTCATACCGCCGCCGATGATCAGGTTCTGAGCACGATTGAGCAGATTTTCGATGATCAGTATCTTATCCGAAACCTTGGCGCCACCCATGATGGCTGTAAAAGGTTTTTCGCTGGAATTCAAAACCTTGTCCATAGCTTTCAACTCGCTGTTGATCAGGTAACCGAACATCTTGTTTTCGGTGCTGAAGCTGTCGGCGATAAGGGCGGTGGAAGCATGCGCACGGTGTGCAGTTCCGAAAGCATCGTTCACATACACATCAGCATAGTTGGCCAATTGTTTTGCAAACTCTTTCTGCTTGGGTTTCAATTCAGCCTTGGCTGCTTTCTTTTCTTCTTCGGTAGCTGTTTCGGGCAAACGGGGTTTACCTTCTTCTTCTGCGTAGAAACGAAGGTTTTCGAGCAACAATACTTCGCCGGGCTTCAGTTCGGCCGACATCTTCTTGGCGCTTTCGCCTACGCAATCATCGGCAAATTTCACTTCTTTACCCAATAATTCGGACAAACGTCCAATCACATGCTTGAGCGAATATTTTTCTTCTACGCCTTTCGGACGGCCTAAATGCGACATCAAAATAACCGAACCTCCATCGGCCAGTATTTTTTTGATGGTGGGCAACGCCCCACGGATGCGGGTATCGTCGGTTACCGCAAGTGTCTGTTTATCTAACGGAACATTGAAATCAACCCTGATGATGACTTTTTTGCCTTTGAAATTGTAATTATCTATTGTTTGCATGATACATGATATTTTTAAGCTGGCAAATTTAATATTTTTTTCGGAACGGTTGTGATTTTTGAGATAGTTTACCTTTTATGTGAAGAAATATTGCGTCATCTGTGGATAACTTCATTCTGTCGAAAAAATGCTTTTGCCTATCTTTGTCGATTAAAATAATCAGGAGAGGAATAAATGAGTGCAGAATATCAGGATGATAGTATAAAAACGCTTGAGTGGCAGGAACATATCCGTTTGCGTCCCGGGATGTATATTGGAAAATTGGGAGACGGTTCGTCGCCTGATGATGGTGTCTATGTCCTTGTAAAAGAAGTATTAGACAACTCCATTGACGAATATATGATGGGTTATGGCAAGCAGATCGAACTCAATATCGACGAGGCCGGAAAGGTGTCAGTCCGGGATTATGGGCGTGGCATTCCGCTTGGTAAGGTGCTCGATGTGGCTTCGAAGATGAACACCGGAGCCAAGTATGATTCCAAAGCATTCAAAAAATCAGTTGGCTTGAACGGCGTGGGTATCAAGGCTGTAAATGCTTTGTCCGACCAGTTTTTTATACAATCCTTCCGCGATAAGCGTACCAAGGCGGTAACATTTGCCAAAGGACAGGTGGTAGAAAATACTCCCGAAGCAGAAACCACTCAACCTAATGGTACACTTACCACCTTTGTTCCCGACGAAATATTGTTCGGGCATTACCAGATCATCCCTGAGTATCTGGAGCGGTTATTGAAAAATTACACTTTCCTCAATACAGGACTTGTGCTGGTTTACAACGGTATTAAATATGTATCGCGCAATGGTTTGCTCGATTTGCTCGACGATAACATGAACTCGCCCGGACTATACGATCCGATTCACCTTAAAGGTGAGGATATTGAACTTGCTATTTGCCACGGTACTCAATATGGCGAGGAATATTATAGTTTTGCCAACGGCCAGTTTACACCGCAGGGTGGAACACATCAGCAGGCTTTCCGTGAAGCGTATGTGAAGACGATCCGCGAATTTTTCCGCAAGGATTACGATGCTTCCGACATTCGTTCGTCTATCATTGCAGCCATTAGTATCAAGGTACAGGAACCGATGTTCGAGTCGCAGACCAAGACCAAACTCGGTTCCAAAGAAATGTCTCCGGGCAGCGACCTTACGGTGAACAAGTTTATCGGCGATTTCGTGAAAAAGGAATTGGACAATTACCTACATCGTCATCCCGACACTGCCGATACGATCCGGCAAAAGATCGATGAGTCGGAGAAGGAGCGCAAGGCCATGTCGAACATCAAGAAGCTGGCCAAGGAACGTGCCAAGAAAGCCAGTTTGCACAACCGCAAATTACGTGATTGTCGTGTCCATTTCACCGACAGTAAGAACGAAAAATTCCTTGATTCAACTTTGTTCATCACCGAGGGAGACTCGGCCAGCGGCTCTATTACCAAGTCGCGCGATGTCAATACGCAGGCGGTGTTTAGTCTTCGCGGGAAACCGCTCAATACTTTCGGCATGACCAAACGCGTTGTGTACGAAAATGAAGAGTTTAACCTGTTACAGGCGGCACTCGATATCGAGGAGGATGTCGAAAACCTGCGCTACAACCGGGTGGTGATTGCTACGGATGCCGACGTCGACGGGATGCATATCCGCCTGTTGTTGATTACGTTCTTTTTGCAGTTCTTTCCCGACCTTATCCGTAAAGGACATCTGTATATCCTGCAAACGCCGCTCTTCCGCGTACGCAATAAAAAGGAAACACATTATTGCTATTCGGAGGAAGAGAAAGCAAAAGCGTTGAAGAAATTGGGTTCGTCGGCCGAAATTACCCGTTTCAAAGGTTTAGGTGAAATATCGCCCGACGAATTTGCTGGTTTTATTGGCGAAAATATACGCTTAGATCCTGTAAAACTTAGCAAAACCGATATGATACAAGAATTACTCACATTCTATATGGGTAAAAATACACCCGACAGGCAACATTTCATCATTGGTAATCTACGGATTGAAGAGGATTTGGTGGAAGAAGAGGTGCAGGCGAATTAATTATTCTGTTCCATGAAATATGATTCGACAATTCTTTGATAGGTTATTTTTAGTTATCTGGAATTTTATTAATATTGCACCTGATAAAGACGGTACTTGATTATGATTAGTGTTATGCATGTAGCTTGTCAATCATTACGGCTTCATAAGGATGAGGAACTCACCCGGCTTGCCCGGACGCACAACGCGACCATCGAGAAACACAAGAATATTGTGGCGCAACGCAAAGGATGTGGTGGTAATAACAAAAAAATAGAAAAATGACAAATAATAACCTTTCTGCAACGGAATTCATGCTGCGGTTTATTGTACCTGTACCGCCTTATCATAAGTGCGAATATTTCAGAGGAGATGATGATTGTACCGTACTGAAATATAAGTGTTTCGGACAAGACCGAACCTTCATCAGCATGCGTAAGAATGTGTATTTCGATGGCTGCAGAATATTCACGTGGTATTTTTTTAAGTTTGACGGGCGTGACCTGATAGTTACTGCTTGCATTGATCAAGAAAGCGATAAACAAACGATACATCCTGCTGGATACCCATATATCCGGTTTCCTCAATCGTTCGGACAGGAAGAGAAATGGGAATACGAAACAGCAGACGGTTACTATAAGTGTATTTCCAGATTAGTACAGAAAAAGGTTGACGGGGAACTTCAGGAGATGCTTTTGGTGATTCGTGATTTCATAAGTGTGGAAGAAGGAGGCGGAATATGTTGTGAAGAATGCTATGTAGCGGGAAAAGGCATGATGGGAGAAACCGTATGTGATCCGGTAACCATGCGGTAAGCGTGATGTCAATGAAGTGCTGTATCGTTTATCGTGGGAGCTGTCTATCTGAAGAAAAAAGCCGTGAAAAATCGTACTTCATTTTGGACAGCACCTCAAAAAAAGAAATCACTTTCATGATGTCTAACTTGAAGTATCACCCAGCATGACGTTGTAACAGAAAAAATCCGTTTCATCCGTCTGATCCGTTTCATTCGTGTTCCATTAAATCTGTTTTGATCCCGCCGTTCTATTCCTCCATAATCAGCCTCAGTAATTCTTCCGTCGATAGTTTTCCCGGGGCGTCGGCACCTTGGAGGAGGCTATCGGCGATGTCGCGTTTGGTATGGTGTAG
>JAVBSH010000124.1:0-7849 GCA_031547085.1 Bacteroidales bacterium | reverse complement strand
GTATGCAACTGGTGTACTTACGCCGGTGCCGACCTTACGGGAACAAGCCGCATCAAGTACTCGCCCGATGTAAAGATCATCCGGTTCCCATGCACAGGCAGGATCGACTTCATGCTCCTGCTGAAAGCCTTCGCCAATGGCGCCGACGGCATCATCGTATCGGGATGCCATCCGAACGATTGCCACTACACGTCCGGCAACTTCCATGCGCGGCGTCGCTGGACGGTTTTTAGGAGCCTGCTCGACTTTTCGGGGATTGACGTCGAAAGGATACGCTTCACTTGGGTATCGGCCGCCGAAGGAGCCAAATGGGCAGAGGTGGTGAACGATACCGTAGAAAAGATAAAGGAACTGGGCCCTTACCGGGAAATGAGTGAAGAGGTAAAAGGTAAGAGGTAAGAAAGATACAATGTATGATGAGCGATATTGGCGGTTTGCGTTCGGCGGCATTTGTAATGCCGTTGCTCAATATTGTCGAATTTCAAATTCGACGAAATGCAAGAGCGGCAATACAATTGCCGCTCAACGACCGCTTTCCGTTCATCACCGCCAGTCCACAAAGTCAGCATTGTCCACCGAAGCCCCCAACCAAACCCAACCCCCACCCCCACCAATAACAACCCCACCCCTTATATTTAACCAACCATAAAAATGACCAACCTTCACGAAATCGCCCACAAGCTCCTCACCAATGATAACCGCATTGTAATCGGCCACGCCGAAGGCGTAAACGGGCGGGTGCGTCCTTTCTTTGCTTGGACGCCCGAGCATGCCGGACGACTGGTATACGACGACCGTTGCCTGCAAAACCTTGCCGGTTATGTGTACAAAAAGGAAGTAACCCGGTTGGGGAAACCTGCTGTTGTGGCCAATACCCCTACTTTACGGAGTATCCTGCGATTGGCTGTGGAAAAACAGCTTACCGACGGTTCGTTTTCCGCATTAGTAGAAGAAACACCGGGGCAATTTGTGGAACTGACCGGATTGGCCGAGATGGAACGTTTCTTGGGCGGTAGGGTACAACCGGAAAAGACATCCGACAAGGAGCTTACGGAATGGTTGCTCCATGCCTCGAGGAGTGAACGCTGGCATTTCTGGCAGACGGAGTTTGAGCGGTGCATCAGGTGTTGCGCCTGCCGGCAGGCTTGTCCGCTTTGCTATTGTTCGCAATGCACCGTGGAGGAGAACCAGCCGCAATGGATACCTGTGGCCCCGCACCGGCATGGAAATACCGAGTGGCACATCATGCGCGCCATGCACTTAGCCGGGCGTTGTGTCACCTGCGGCCAGTGCGGAGAGGTTTGCCCTGTGGATATCCCTATCCACCTGCTTACCTTCCATGTGTCGGACACCGTCAGGGAAGCCTACGGCGTACAGGCCGGAACCAGCCTCGGCGAATCGTCGGCCATGAGCACGTACCGCCCGGACGACCGCGAAAACTTTATCCGTTAAAACATACCGAAATGTCCATACCCGTCAAAATATTACGCAAAGAATCATATCAGGAGTTGGTTCGCCGGCTGGTGCAGGATAGCGAGGTGTATGCCCCAGTTACCAAAAGTCATGTGGTGATGTACAGTAGAATACAGTCGCCCGGCGAAATCGAGGACGATTACATCTTACCGCGTCTGTCGGCCAAATCCATGCTTTTCCCGGCAGTGGAACCGTTGTTTTCCTACCGGAAGTCCAAAGGCGATGTTCAGGTCAGCGAACCGGACACCGGTCTCTTCCCCGAAAGAGTGATCATGGGCGTGCGTCCGTGCGATGCGTGGGGACTCAAAATCCTGCACAGCACCTTTGCCGCCGATCCCAAAGACGAGATTTTTGAAGCGCGTTTCGATAGGATGATCATCATCGGGTTGTCTTGCAGCGAAACGGATGAGTATTGCTTTTGTCCCGAAGGAACGCCGGGCAGTATTACAGGCAGCGATATACTGCTGACCAGACGGTACAACGGCGATTTCATGGCCGAGATCGTCACCGGAAAGGGTACAAAGATCGTCGACCGTTATCCTGACTTATTCGAGGTTCCTTCTGATCAACCGGATAAGAATAGGTTAGTAGCTAAAATGCCACATACGGTTGCCAAAGAAAGCCTGGTCAAAAAGCTGCCGGAAGCGTTCAATTCCAATGTATTCGAGGAGCAGGCATTGCGCTGTATCGGCTGCGGAACCTGTGCCTACGTCTGCCCTATATGCAGTTGTTTCGACATACAGGACGAATCGCGTGGCAATTGCGGGAAACGCCTTCGTTGTTGGGATAGTTGCGCTTTTTCGCTGTTCACCAAACATACTTCGGGGCATAACCCGCGAAATACGCAAGGGCAACGCTGGCGTCAGCGGCTGATGCACAAGTTCAGCTATATGCCTGCCAATGGTCAGCCAACAGGATGTGTCGGCTGCGGACGCTGTTCGCGCAGTTGCCCGGTGGATATGAACCTTTCGGAATGCCTTTATTCAATTGAAAATGGATAATTGAAAATTGGCGTATATACCGTAGAGACAGGGCATGCCCTGTCTCTACATAAAATTTATATCATTGAAATGAAAAATCCGTATCAATCCGTTCAATCCGCGTCATCTGCGTTCCATAATCCGAAAAACATATACGTCCCTTACCGGATGCGCTTAGCCAAAGTCACCGACGAAGCGCCGGGTGTAAAAACCTTCCGGATGGAATTCATCGACCCGGATGATGCGGACAGGTTCACCTTCCGTACCGGGCAGTTTGCCGAATATTCGGTATTTGGCGAAGGCGAGAGTACTTTTTGTATTGCATCACCCCACACACGGCAGGGGTATGTGGAATGTACCTTCAGGCAAGCCGGCCGGGTAACCACCGCATTGTCACGCCTTGAGGAAGGTGACGTGGTGGGTTTCCGGGGTCCTTACGGGAATACTTTCCCGGTGGAAGAGTGGCGTGGACACAACCTGCTGTTCATTGCCGGGGGGATCGCACTACCACCTATGCGCAGCGTGATATGGACATGCTTGGATAACCGGCAGGATTACAAGGATATCACTATATTCTATGGTGCTAAGACCGTAGCCGACTTAGTATATAAGGACGAGTTAAAGGAATGGGAAGAACGCCCGGATGTAAACCTTTACACGACGGTGGACCCCGGAGGCGAACAACCGGGGTGGACAGGTAAAGTGGGCTTTGTGCCGTCCATTGTGGAACAGGTGGCCCCACAGGCAGCCGGAACCATTGCCATCGTATGTGGCCCGCCCATCATGATTAAGAATACGTTTCCGGTACTGAGGAAGCTCGGGTTCGGCGAAAACGAGATATTCACCACACTGGAGAACAGGATGAAGTGCGGCTTCGGGAAATGTGGCCGCTGCAATGTCGGGAAGACATATGTTTGTAAAGATGGTCCTGTTTTTACGGCAGCACAGTTAGCTGAACTCCCGGATGAATATTAAGGTAATAGATAAAAGGTAATAGGTAAGAATAAAAAGATTAACCTATTAAGTTTGAAAACCTAATAGGCCAGTTACGTCATCAAGGTTTTTTGCTCAATAACGGCTTCATACGGTAATAAAACAATGTATGGAGGAAAGGATCCACAATGTATGGAGGAAAGGATCCACAATATACGGAAGCGTAGATCCATGTAATATGGAGGCAAGGATCCACGATATATGGAGGCGAGGATCCTTAAAGTATGGAAGCAGGCATCCCTGATGTGTGGATGCAGGCGTTCACGATGTACGAATGGTAAGATACGTGATGTAGGGCTTTGTGACCGGTTTGCTGCAAAAGCCTGCTGCACTGGCGTGAGTCTGTAATGCGTGTTCCTCAACAAAGTGAATAATATTTGTTTATCAATACTCAATTCTAAATAAATCCATGTTAAATATCAAACGTTTGTTTCTCATTGCGAGCCTTATGGCAGGCTCCTGTTTTGGCGTGCTGGCGAGCGAAGCCGACCTGGCTATCCCCGACCTGCACGAAGGTACCTTTCATATTTTCGGCGGAACCATCTCCGCATGGAACTTCCTGTTCTTCGGCGCCCTCATCATTGCGGGCACGTTAACTTTCAGCCTTTTACTGTTCAGGCAGATACGCAAGTTGCCGGCACATGAGTCGATGCTAAAAGTGGCGGGAACCATTTATGCCACCTGTCGTACGTACCTCTTGCAGCAAGGCAAGTTCCTGATGATGCTCTTTGCGATAATAGCCGTTGTCCTCTGCATCTATTTCTTCGGGTTGGCTGGTCAATCGGTATCCGTAGTGGCCCAAGTGCTGCTCTTTTCCGTCGTCGGCATGGTAGGTTCATACTCCGTGGCATGGTACGGCATCCGGGTAAATACGTTTGCCAATGCGCGGACTGCCTTCGCATCGCTGCGTGGCCGGCCGCTCGATGTAGTCAATATACCGTTGCGTGCCGGGATGAGCGTCGGGTTGTTCCTGATCTCGCTCGAATTAGTGATGATGGTATTCATCCTGTTGTTTGTCCCGCGCGACATCGTGGGTATCTGTTTCCTCGGCTTTGCCATCGGTGAATCGCTGGGAGCAAGTGCGTTGCGTATTGCAGGCGGTATCTTTACAAAGATTGCCGACATCGGTTCCGACCTGATGAAGGTGGTGTTTAAGGTGAAGGAAGACGACCCGCGTAACCCCGGCGTGATTGCCGACTGTACGGGCGACAATGCCGGCGACAGCGTAGGGCCTACTGCCGACGGTTTCGAGACTTACGGGGTTACCGGTGTGGCACTGATCACGTTCATTACGCTGGCGGTACAAGACCCTCATATACAAGCTAAACTCATCGTATGGATTTTCGGGATGCGTTTCCTTATGGATTTCCTTTCTGGATGTGCATTTTTCATTAATCTCGGTATTTCTAAAAGGTTATACGGAAACAAGAAAGAATTTGATTTCGAATCGCCGCTCACACATTTGATATGGATTGCCGCCACGCTCTGTATTTCGGCCACTTTTTTCATGAGTCACCTGTTGCTGCACGACATGGCCGACCCCACCGTCTGGTGGAAGCTGGCCATCATCATCAGTTGCGGTACACTGGCTGCCGTGCTGATACCCGAATTTACCAAGATATTCACCAGTTCCAAGTCCAAACATGTACAGGAAATCGTTACGGCATCCCGCGAAGGCGGGCCATCGCTGAATATCCTTTCGGGGATTGTGGCCGGTAATTTCGGTGCTTTCTGGACAGGCCTGCTGATTGTTACCCTGATGACCATTGCTTATTTCACGTCGGGCATGGGGCTCGATGCTATACTTGGCCCCCACGCCTCCATTTTTGCATTTGGTCTAGTGGCTTTCGGTTTCCTATGCATGGGGCCGGTGACTATCGCTGTAGACAGCTATGGCCCGGTGACCGATAACGCACAATCAGTGTTTGAACTATCACAGATAGAACAAATTCCCAACGTGTCGGAAAGTATTGAAAAGGAATACGGGTTCAAACCCGATTTCGAAAGGGGCAAACATTACTTGGAGGCCAACGACTCGGCAGGCAATACCTTTAAAGCAACTGCCAAGCCGGTACTCATCGGGACAGCCGTTGTAGGAGCCACTACAATGATCTTCTCCATCATCCTCCTGCTTGACAAGGTGGGCCTGTTGCACCTCTCACTTACCGATGCGCCTGTCATACTCGGTTTGATCTGTGGTGGCGCTGTTATTTTCTGGTTTAGCGGCGCATCCATGCAGTCGGTGACCACCGGTGCATACCGTGCTGTGGCGTTTATCAAGCAGACATTCAACATGGATAAGAAAGAAGCAGACATCAATGACTCAAAAGCGGTAGTGAAAATTTGCACACAATATGCACAAAAAGGTATGTGGAACATATTCATCGCGCTAATTTCGCTTACACTGGCATTCGCATTCATGGACCCGAATTTCTTTGTATCGTACCTGATTTCCATCGCCGTATTCGGGTTGTTCCAAGCGATTTACATGGCCAATGCGGGCGGTAGCTGGGATAATGCAAAGAAGGTAGTGGAAGTTGACCTCCGCGAAAAGAATACGCCCCTGCACGAAGCAGCCGTAGTGGGCGATACGGTGGGCGACCCGTTCAAGGACACTTCATCGGTATCATTGAACCCCATCATCAAGTTCTCAACCCTGTTCGGGCTTTTGGCCACCGAGATATGCATCGAGATGAAAGCCAACCCGGCAACGGACTACTCGGCGTATATCGCCATCCCGTTCCTCATTCTCGGCTTGGTTTTTGTATGGCGTTCTTTCTATAAAATGAGGATACCGAAGGAATAGAACACAGACTACACTGATTACACAGATATTTACGGTTTTTTCTGTGTTGTTCTGTGTAATCAGTGTCTCCAGTATTCTATAAGATGTGGTTTTTAACAGTGTTGTTCCGTGTAATCAGTGTTGTCAGTGTTCCATTTTAATAAAATAGACTTACAATCGCGAAAGTGGTGCGACATCGTTTTTTCTAACAAGAACAAAGCGTATGGCGCTTACATGCTCCGGAAGAATTCGGGGCGGAACCATCTTATTGCCATTATCATTGTCATTGGGATATGTGTATTGGCGCTTGGTGCCCGGGCGATTGTTCGTTCGGCAGCGCCCCGCGAGAGGGTACGGGTGGTGGAAGTCACCCGGTTATCGGACATCAAGGTGGAAGTTGAACAGCCGCAAGCAATGCCGGATTATGCTCCACCGCCTCCAGCACTGAAAAAAGCGATTAAGTTCACGCCCCCGGTGGTTAAACCGGACGAAAATGTAAGAGTAGAGGAAGAAATCAAGACCCAAGAACAACTCAACACGGCCACGATTACATCATCTATAGACAGTACCGGAACCGGTAATGGTTTGGGTGTTGAAGGCGGGGTTGCATTAGGCGAGGGGGCCTCCAACCCTTTCCTCCTTGTGGAACAGATGCCTGAGTTTCCCGGCGGTGAAAAAGCGCTGCATCATTACCTGGCGCAGAATATCCGCTATCCGCCCGAAGCACAAGCAAAGCGCATCACTGGCGTCATTGTTATCTCTTTTGTGGTGGGGATTGACGGTAGTATCTCGGATATCCGAATCGACCGGGGCTTCGATAAAAGTTGTGAGAACGAAGCTGTGCGGGTTTTCAAACAGATGCCAAAATGGAAGCCCGGCAAACAACGCGGAAAACCGGTATATGTACGGTTCACCATGCCATTGCGGTTCAGTCTTTAGTTCACCCAAGATAACAGAACCCTATGGATGTAGTAGCCAACACCTTTCCAAAAGAAGTGCTGTAATAGGAACGATTATCGTTACCGGCAACTATCCCAATACCTTGATATCTGCTCATGGAGTCGACGGTAAATCTTCGATCATCCGGTTAAGAACAACTTGTTTATTCAGGCATGGATCTTCCATTTCCGGATTTTGTAAATCTTCCGAAATGCTTTTATATGAAAGATTTATTTTCAACATAAGCTTTTTATTTAATTCTTTGCGAATATAAATTGGTTATAAAAAGCATCATACCTGGTTCTTGCTATTTTACCTATTTATGTGAGGTTTATTATTTTGATAAACGCCAAACAACGAATAGAATAATGTTTACCAGGAACAACAAACAAATTCTTAGGATAAATTTTCTATCTATATGTTTTCCTCGTTTCTTTCTTCGTAATTGGCTTAATATAACTAAAAAAGCACTTAGAAGTAGTACTATGAAATATTTATCAAATTCATAATTGACCTGTTTATTATCGATAAAAGATTTTTTGGTCATGTATCAAATCCGTTGAATTTATCTAAGCTGCGCTATTTGAGTACTTTCCTGTTTTGAAATAAAAGCGTTCAATGTACATGCCGATCACATTATCATGTATTTGTTCGTCTTTAGAATAACAAATTGTTTTTC
>JAVBSH010000024.1:0-17801 GCA_031547085.1 Bacteroidales bacterium | reverse complement strand
AGACTTCCATGCAAAGATTTTCATGATGAACCTGTGTGCCATGTTTGTCCATCCCATAGACGAAATGGTCAGGGAAGAGTTCTGTTCATCGAATGAAAGGAAGCATGGGCAAAAGATTAACTGGACCAATGCCGTATCTGTAACCAAAAATTTGTTGGTGAGTATTTTCTGCAAACAAAAAATTACGCAGGCTTTACAGCACTTGGATGACTTGGTTTACAGGACAAGGGAACCAATCCGACTGGGAAGGCATGTGGAAAGAAATTTCCATCCACCAAGAAAATACTATATGAATTACAAGACTTTATAGCTTAAGTAAACGACATTGGATTATTAGTGGTTAACTTTCCTTTAAGCTTGCTTATCCGGTTTTTGTAAATTCCTTAATTGTTTGTACTTACTGTACGTAGATAAGGCAATAACCCGGCTGATAACCATTCCGTCATATCCATCAAGAAAGCCTAATTTCACAATATAACTTTTGCAAAAAGCCCATCCGGCTTTGATGAATTGCATGATCCGGTTAGTCTTCTTTCCTCGTTGATACATTGCTTTTGCGGAAAGTTCCGCAAAACGTTTGGATTGTCGATAAACATCTTCTAATGAATCAAACGAATAATGTAATATAGTACCTTGTAGGCGTTTCACTTGGGCTTTTTCATTCATGATCACACGATCATGAGGATTGATTCCGCCAATATATCCTTTTTGCCGGTTAAATAACCGTAACTTGTAATCGGGGTACCAACTTCCATGTTTTATCGGCTTGTCGCCTATAAAAGTAGTACGACTAGAGTAATATCCGTCAGCACTAAAATTTTCTTTGATTTTAGAAATATTGTTGCACAATTCTTCCGACAAGGCTTCATCAGCATCAAGCATCAATACATGATCATATTTTGCTTGTGCTAAGGCCCATGACTTCTGTTCTACATACCCATCGAAAACATGTTCGGAGAAATTGGCATGGTACCGTTCACAAATACTCTGTGTGCTATCCGTTGAAAAAGAATCGACAACAATAATTTCGTCGGCGATTTGTTGTACTGATTTTAAACACCTCTCAATACGTTTCTCTTCGTTAAAGGTAATGATAACTACGGATAAGGCATTCATATATCATTCATCGCATTAATTATTTTTTCAGCAAATCTTTCACGGCATACCATATGGCCATACCTACGCTCAGCAAAGACAATACTATCGTACATACCGGAAATTTCCATCCCAGGTATCGATCCAAGCGAAAGCCGCCGTAGGTGCCGATAGCTATGATCAGCATCATCTGTATGGCTAAGCTCGAATATTTGGCGTAAGCGTTAAACTGTTTTTGGGGCTTCCTGAGGTTTTCCCGCGATGTTTTGTTGTCCATTGTTAAAGCTGCTGGTATCCATTGAACAGGTTCCTGTGAATTTGCAGCCGGGTTGGATATTCAGTTTGTTAATGATGATATCGCCTTTTACGTTGGCCGATTCGGTGAGTGACAACAATTCGCTGACAAGGATTTTCCCTTCTACAGTACCGTTGATTTCAGCATTTTTGCATGTAATGGTTCCAGTTACTTTACCTGTCTTGCCGATGACTACACGGCCTTTGATATTAAGGTTACCTTTTAAAAAACCATCTAATCTCAGATCGCCTTGAGAATTAATATCTCCAATTATTTCGGTGCCATTGGTAATCGTGTTATGCAGGATCTGCTGCTGTTCGGATTCATTAAACTTTGCCATCTTCAGAATATTATATTTATATTTAAGGTAATCAATTTAAGTTCAAAATTCCAAAAGTACTATCAAAATCAAAAAAAATCAAATTCTTTTTCAAAAAACGTAAGCAAATTCTAATTTATTATGGATGGTGAACAAAATTTCCCCTTACACCTTTCTTTTTAATTACCTTTGCCGCAACAATAAGTGAATTATAATTTGTTATATCTGTTATGAAGATTTATTTACCCGTCTTATGTATCGGATGCGTGCTAAGTTCATGTTCCGGTCCGACACAACCAAAAAGTATGAATCCGTTTCTAAATGAATACGACACTCCTTATGGTGTTCCCCCGTTTGACAAGATCAAAAATATCGACTATGTTCCAGCCTTCGAGGCCGGCATTCAACAACAGTTGGATGAAATCGATGCCATTGTCAATTCCGGTAAGAAACCGGGATTTGAAAATGTTATTGTAGCGCTTGACCGCAGTGGTGAAATTTTACGCAAAGTAAGCGCAGTGTTTTACGGAATCAACAGCGCCAATACTTCTGATTCGATACAGGCGATTGACAAGGAAGTAAACCCGAAGCTATCCAAGCATAGCGACGATATTTACCTGAATATGGCTTTGTTTGCCAAAGTAAAAACGGTATACGAACAAAAAGAATCGCTTGGTTTGAACGACGAGCAAAGCAAGTTAGTCGATGAAACGTACAAGCGTTTTGTACGTAATGGGGCCAACCTGTCGGCTGACGACCAAGAGAAACTCCGCGAATTGAATCAGGACATATCCATGCTACAGCTTACATTCGGGCAAAACCTGCTGGCGGAGACCAATGGCTTTCAGCTTCATGTAACCGACAAGTCCAAACTAAAAGGATTGTCTGCCACCCAGGTTGAAGCCGCCGCCGTTGCTGCGAAAAAAGCAAAAAAGGAAGGCTGGTTGTTTACATTACACAATCCCAGCGTGATGCCTTTCCTGCAATTTGACGACGAACGCCCGTTGCGTAAGGAAATCCTAGAAGCGTACCTCAACCGTGGCAATAACAACAACGCCACCGACAACAAGGATGTGGTGGCAAAGTTGGTTGCCCAACGCCTGGAAAAAGCCAAACTGATGGGTTACACCTGTTATGCCGACTATGTATTGGAAGACCGCATGGCTAAAACCCCACAAGCTGTTTATGCATTACTCGACCGCGTCTGGGAACCGGCTTTAGAAAAAGCTAAAGTCGAAGCCGCTGACATGCAGGCGCTCATCAACAAGCAATCGCCCAAGTTCGAGCTTGAAGCTTGGGATTGGCATTACTTCAACGAAAAGGTGATGAAAAGCAAATTCGACCTCGACGAAGGAATGATGCGTCCGTATTTCCGTTTGGAAAATGTGCGGGATGGTATCTTTTATGTTTGTAACCAGTTGTATGGGATTACTTTTACGGAATTGACCAACCTGCCCAAATACCACGACGAAGTGGTAACTTTCGAATGCAAAGATGTCGACGGTTCGCTTCTTGGTATTCTTTACATGGACTTCTTCCCGCGTCCGGGCAAGCGTATCGGCGCATGGTGTGGAACTTACCGTTCGCAAAGCTACGATAACAAAGGCAAACGGATACCTACCATCACTACCATTGTGTGTAATTTCACACGTCCTTCGAGTGATGCTCCCGCCCTGCTCAGTCCTGACGAAACAGAGACATTTTTCCATGAATTCGGGCATGCATTGCACAACTTGTTCAGGAACGTGCATTATTACGGTGTGTCGGGTGTGCCGCGCGACTTTGTAGAGTTGCCGTCGCAGATTATGGAGCACTGGGCTTTCGAACCCGAAGTGCTGAAAATGTATGCCAAACATTATCAAACAGGTGAAATTATACCAGCTGCTTTGATTGAAAAAATGGAAAAGAGCGGTAAATACGGGCAAGGTTTTGCCACAACCGAATACTTGGCAGCTTCGTATTTAGATATGGATTACCACATCCTGACCGATGCTTCTAATCTTGATATACTGGCTTTCGAAAAGGAATCGATGGACAAGATCGGACTGATCCGCCAGATACCGCCACGTTACCGCACTACCTATTTCAACCATACGATGGGTGGAGGCTACACTGCCGGTTATTATAGCTACATCTGGGCAGAAGTGCTCGATGCGGATGCCTTCCAGGCTTTCAAGGAAAAAGGCAATATTTTCGATAAAACCACAGCTACCGCTTTCAGGAAAAATATACTTGAACCGGGTGGCATTCGCGACGCCATGGAAATGTATAAGAGTTTCCGCGGATCGGAACCCAATATCGATGCCCTGCTCAAAAACAGGGGGTTAATGGAATAATCCCGTTCATCACCATGATATTCAAATGCGTTACCGCTTAGTAGGGGAGGGGGTAACGCATTTTTCAAATAATCCCTATCTTTGCGCTTTTTAAAATCGAAAAACATACAATGGACCAACAACAAAATACAGTTTTAAGCGGTATCCGTTCCACGGGAAGCCTGCACTTGGGTAATTACTTCGGCGCCATGCGCAATTTCGTGAAATTGCAGGATACGCATACCTGTTATTTTTTTATTGCCGACTATCATTCGCTTACCACACATCCTACACCGGAAGACCTGCACAACAATGTCCGTCGCATCATGGCCGAATACCTGGCTTCGGGTATTGATCCCGAAAAATGTACTTTGTATGTGCAAAGCGATGTCCCTGAAGTGTGCGAATTGTACCTGTTGCTCAACATGATTGCTTATGTGGGTGAACTGGAGCGCACTACCACTTTTAAGGACAAGATACGCAAACAGCCGGGTAACATCAATGCCGGGTTGCTTACTTATCCTGTACTGATGGCTTCGGATATACTGATCCATCGTGCTCATAAGGTGCCTGTGGGAAAAGACCAGGAGCAACACCTCGAACTGGCACGTGTATATGCCCGTCGTTTCAATAATACTTATAATTGTGAAATTTTTCCTGAACCGGAGGCGTTTAATTTTGGTGCCGAATTAGTAAAAGTACCCGGCTTGGACGGGACAGGCAAGATGGGGAAGTCGGAAGGTAATGGCATTTACCTGACCGATGCGCCCGAACTGATCCGCAAGAAGGTGATGAAAGCCGTAACCGATACAGGCCCCACCGAACCTAACCAAACGCCTACCGAATCGATACAGAACCTGTTTACCATCATGGGGTTGGTTTCGAAGCCTGAAACGTTGGCCTTTTTCACGGAACAATACGCTCAATGCAGCATCCGTTATGGCGACTTGAAAAAACAGTTAGCTGAAGATATTGTTACTTACCTGACACCGATCCGCGAAAGGTTTGAAGAAATGATCCGTGATAAGGATTATCTAGGCAAGGTAGCTGCAACAGGTCGCGAAAAAGCACGGGCCAATGCCGCCAAAACCATTGCTGAGGTACGACAGGCAATTGGCATCAAACAGCTATAAAAGACCGTAAGATCGTAAGACATGTAAGACCGTAAGAAAAAGCTGAGGCTTTACATCTTACGGTCTTATTATCTTACATGTCTTACGGTCTTCTCGTACAATAAATCGTTGATCATCATACAACTGAATGCATCAAACCATTCTTCGGGATGCCATTGCACGGCCATGACAGGTTTGGTTTTATGGCAGAATGCTTCCACCAACATATCTTCGGAATAGGGATCGAGCTTGGTGATGGCAAGTGGTTCTAATTGGGGCGACAGTCCTTGCAACAGGATGCCTTGATGGTGATGCGAATTTACATTGAATGGCTCGCCGGCGTACCTCGTTGCGGCGGGGAGTGGTTCAACAGTGTGTGCGGCAAGGCTGCGTCCGGGGCTTTGCGGATGTTTCCAAAGGTGTTGTTCCATTGCCGAACCGAAATATACGGCCAGCATCTGGAATCCCAAACAAATGCCAAATATGGGTATGCCGACATCGATGTACAAGGGGAGACGTTTTTCATAAAAGAACTGTTTGAAAACATCCTGGTTTCCCGTTTTGAAGGTAGGACGGGCGCCGAACGATTGCGGTGCGACATCCAATCCGCCGGGAAGAACCAACAGGTCGACTGCTGCAAGTTCTTCATCCGGAAATATAATATATGGTTTCCCGAAACGTGAAATTAACTCCAGGTAGTTGCTGCCCGCTCCGAATACCGAACCGTCTTCCGACCTGTATCCTACAATACCGATGGTTTTCATTTACCAAGAAATTAAGAAAAGTTATATTTTGCAAATGTAGGAATAACCTGTCAGTTACAGTAAGAAATTGACAATTAGATTTCAAAGATGATTTAGTATTTTTCAATGAGTTTGTATCGTTACCAAAATTTGGTAACTTTGTTCAAATTAAAAATGTAGGAAATGGGACGTAATACATCAGTTTCTCTAGGAAATCATTTTGAAGATTTTGTTGAGAGTAGAATTTCGAAAGGAAGATTTAAAAACACAAGCGAAGCTATTCGTGCAGGTTTACGTTTATTAGAAGAAGAAGAAAATAGAATCGAATTTCTTAAAAATGCTATCCGGGAAGGAATCGACAGTGGTGTTGCTACTGGTTTTAATCCAGAAGAATATCTT
The DNA here is from genome assembly GCA_031547085.1 of Bacteroidales bacterium. Classification (GTDB taxonomy): domain Bacteria; phylum Bacteroidota; class Bacteroidia; order Bacteroidales; family UBA4181; genus JAIRLS01. Next base: position 11,523 of record JAVBSH010000024.1, on the reverse strand, counting down.
AAATCTCTAAAAGCCAATAAGAAAAAAGACAATGGCTAAATATTTTCTTACCAATAAGGCAGTTGATGACTTATCAAACATTTGGAATTATACTTATAACGTTTGGTCAGAAAAACAGGCTGATAAATATTACAACCAATTAATCGATTATTGCCAGGATATATCGGAAAATCCTAAACTCGGAAAGCGCTATGATGAGATAGACAGTAATATTTTAGGTTATAAAGCGAATCAGCATATCATTTTTTATAGAATCAAACAACAAGATATTGAGATCGTGAGAATTTTACATGGAAAAATGGACTTGAAAAGTAAAATGCGGGAATAATTGTTATCAATAGACAAACGATATTTTTTAAACCGATTTCATTTGATGACCGGATTCCGATACTTATCAATTTTCTGGACGCTTTGTTTAATTTCATCAAACATGGTCGGTCAGGAGGTCCATCAGCTTCCTGAAAAATATGATCATGCATGGTCCGTTGGTGGGCGGGTTCATACTGGTTTTCTGATGAATCATCATAATAATATGAAGGTATTGAACGAAAATAATCCGTATGCTTATGAAATATTTATTGCCCGGGCAACAGTGGGAGAGAAGCCCTGGCAGTCGTTCTACCATAATCCCCAATACGGTGTTGCGTATATGTTGTTCCATTTGGGAAGTCCGTCATACCTGGGAAATGCGCACTGTGTTTATCCATTCCTTCATTTTTCATTAACCAAAGCCGACCGTGTAGCGAGTCTCAACATGCGGGTGGGAGCGGGCGTTGCTTATGTCGAAAAGACATTTGACCGTTTCGATAATTATAAGAACACCGCCATCAGTTGTCATTTGAACGCGATGCTCAGTCTGCAGGTGGAAGGCAGGATACGGGTGGCCGATCCATTGTTCCTTTCGGGAGGATTGGCTTTTTCGCATATATCCAATGGCGCTTACCGGAAGCCTAACTCAGGGTTGAATTTCGTAACGGCATTTGCCGGGGCAAGATATGCTTTCGGGCGCAAACGGGTAGTGAATGAGACCAGCCATATAGGCATTGATCCCGGAAAAAGGTGGCATTATACCGTTTACCTTTCGGTAGGAGTAAAATCCTATTCCGTTGCCGACGGGAATCGATACATCGCATCGGGCTTATCGTTGGAAGCGTCCCGGGCGCATCTTGCTTTTACCCGTTTTAGCGGTACATTGGATGTGTTTTACGATACCTCCGACTATGCTATACTGCGTGAAGAAGAAGTGGAAACAAGCCGTTTGCAAACCGTCAAACCCGGATTAGCGGCCGGTTATTCGTTCCTCTTCGGTTCGTTATCGGCCAATGTACAAGCGGGAGCATACCTTTATACCAAGTTTCGGGAATTCGGATGGTTGTACCAACGGCTCGCGTTACGTTATGAAGTCACCAACCGGTTGAATGTTCATTTCGGGTTAAAGACGCACTTGGGAAAAGCTGATTATATTGAAGTTGCACTTGGATACAGGATACGATGAAACATCTGATCATACCGTACATAGCCATCATTTTCTTTATCATGGGTTGCGATAAGGAAGACGCTTGGGACATTGCCAAGACAAGAGGCGAACACACTGTCCTGAAAAGCGATCTTCCGGCTTTCAATTCGATCAACGTGGGTAGCGGAATTCATGTTGTGCTGCGTCAAGGCGAATGCTACGAGGTTACACTCGACGGCTGGAAGAACCTGTTGCCTAAAATAAAATTGTCGGTTGATGATGAAGGGATGCTGACCATTGAGGATACCAACACATTCAATTTTGTCCGCCACGAAGGAAACATGACCACCGTATACCTTACTTATGCAGGAGACTTTTCGGCGATCCATTTCTCAGGTAATGGTAACATTACATCAGAAGACAAACTCAAAATTTCCGGCATATATATATTAAGCCTGGGGGCATCCGGTAGCATTGATTTGGCAATAGAGACACAGGGAATACAGGTAGGAACCGACCATGAAAATGTCGCATCTATTACTATTGGCGGATCATGCAGCAGTATAGGATTAACCAACTGGGGATACAGCCCGGTTGATCTCTCCGGTCTTAAGGCTTTGAATGCAGACCTTCATCACCGGGGGGTAGGGAATGTATATGTCAATGTGTCACAAACGCTTTCCGCAGTCCTGTATTCTATCGGCGATATTTACTACAAAGGCGATCCTGCAATAACCCTTAACCGTAAGGGGAAGGGCAATCTGTACAAAGTGGAAGGCGATTAAATCTCCTTATAGCAAAAAAAGTACAACCTTTTGATCGTACTTCTTTTTTACCTCTATGATTCTAATTTATTTTATTCCGACCTTATATGTTGTTACTTGCGTATACGTTTCGCCGGGCCTCAATACGGTTGTTGGGAAATTAGGCTTATTGGGCGAATCAGGGTAATGTTGTGCTTCAAAGCAAGCACCCATGAACGGGGCATATACAGCACCTTGCGGGCCTTTCTTGCTACCATCCAAATTGCAAGCGGTATAAAACTGCACGCCGGGTTCGGTGGTATAGGTTTGTAGCAGGCGGCCACTTTTCGGTTCATACAGTTCGGCGGCCAACACAGCATTGCCGGGTGTTCCTTTCACACAATAATTGTTGTCGTAGCCTTTGGGCAGGTCGGCCAAGCGGTCGCCTATGGTCGTCCATTGGCGCAGATCATAGGCCGTTCCATCTACAGGGGCTATTTCTCCTGTAGGAATATTTTCAGCATCCACCGGTGTATAAGCATCGGCGTAAACCTTTACCTGATGGCTGAGTATATCCTCCTGACATCCGGTGAGGTTGAAATAACTGTGGTTGGTGAGGTTTAGTACCGTTGGTTTATCGGTGGTGGCTGTGTAGCGTATTTGCAACTCATTGTCGTTGTTCAGCACATAATCCACTTTTACAACCATGTTGCCCGGATAGCCTTCTTCCATATCGGCAGCAGTACACATCAATGACAAGGTGGCTGATTGTTCGTTGCTCGAAGCAGAAGCATCCCACACCTTATGGCTGAACCGTTTGATGCCGCCGTGGATATGGTTCTTGCCATTGTTGGCTGCCAGCGTGTATTCTGTGCCGTCTAAAGTAAACTTAGCTTCGCCGATACGGTTGGCATAGCGCCCGATGATACAGCCCAAGCTGGGATGCCCGGCTACATAATCGGCCAAACTACCCAATCCCAACACGATATTTTCCATTTTTCCATTCTTGTCCGGTGCATTGTAGGCTACAATAATGCCGCCATAGTTGGTGATTTTGGCTGTTATTCCGTTGGAATTGGTCAATGTATAAAGATACACCGGCTTTGAATCGACCGTTCCCCAGTCTTCGCTGGTAATGATTGGTTTGGTGGCGGTTGTGCAAGCTGTCATGGCAATGATACTTAATAAGATAATAAAATTGTGTTTCATGATATGGTTTTGTATAGAATTTTATATTGTGTGTGCAAACATAGGTTAGGCCATCATTCTTACCTTTTACCTATTCACTTCCAGCGGTTTGGTCGGTGGCATACTTTCATTCCGTTCGTTGACAGCTTCTACTAGGTTTTGCGCCAGTTCCATAAACGCTTTTCCGGTGATGGACTGGTCGTTGGTGACGATTGGCTGGCCGTTATCGCCACCTTCGCGGATACCCTGTACGATCGGGATTTGTCCCAGCAAGCGGATACCTTCGCGTTCGGCTAATGCCTTACAGCCACCGTTGCCGAAAATATAGTAACGGTTGTCGGGTAGTTCTTCCGGCGTAAACCATGCCATGTTCTCCACTAATCCCAAGATCGGTACGTTTACCTTGTCGGTCTGGAACATATTGATACCCTTGACAGCGTCGGCCAGCGCCACTTCCTGCGGGGTACTGACGATGACGGCGCCTGTTACCGGAAGTTCCTGCACAATGGTGAGGTGTACGTCACCGGTGCCGGGCGGCAGGTCGATCAGCAGGAAATCCGGTTCGCCCCACTCGCCTTGATTGAGCAACTGCTTCAACGCGCTCGTCGCCATCGGACCACGCCAGATAACGGCATCTTCGGGCCGTACAAAAAAGCCGATGGATAACATACGGACGCCGTATTGTTCGACAGGGACTATGATCTCGTGTCCTTCATTGCCTTTTATTTTTGGTTGTATACCTTCTACACCCAGCATTTTGGGCATGGATGGGCCGTAAATATCGGCATCCAGCAAACCAACGCTGTATCCCTTCCGGGCAAGCGCTACGGCAAGGTTTACCGCCACAGTCGATTTGCCTACACCACCCTTACCCGAAGCCACAGTTATGATATTCCTTGCCTGCAAACTATGTTTTTTCGATGGTTCGGGAACTTGCTGCATGGTTTTTATATGAATGTCAGGTTCAACATCGGGGTGGACATAAAAATGTAACGCCTTTTCGCAAGCCTTCACAATCGTATTCTTCATCGGATCCTGTGCTTTGGCAAACGTCAGCCTCAGCTCTACTTTCAAGCCATTGACATGTATGTCGCTTACCATGTTAAGCTCGACAATATGCTTGCCGGCTGCAGGATGGTTGACATGCTTTAATGCGCTGATAATTTCTTCGGTGGTAATATTCATGGTGTTGTTATTTTTTGATGATTTTATGAATCCGGCTGATACTTAAACCAGTGGCTTCTGATATCAGTTCCGGCGAAAGCCCTATGGCTAAAAGATTCTGAACCGTATCATCCATTCTGACATCCTGTTCTTTGAGCGCTTTGTCCATTTTTTTAATGGTTTCTTCCTTTTCCTTGATAATTTCTTCTTTTTCTTTTACAGCCTCCTCCACAGCAGTATCAATAACATTTTTCATGTCCCAATAATGCTTTAGTGACGATTCATAAGCCTTTTTTGCATCACGGTCGAGTCTTTCTATTTCGGCAACTTGAAACAATTTTTTAAAAAACCTTTCCTGCAATGCTTTTGGGCGGTCGTTTAGCTTCGAGAGATTCTTGAGCACATACATCCATTTATCGAAAAGGGATTCCAACTGATTTTCCGTTTTGTTGAACTTGGGTAGTTCCAAATAAACGAATGTCAGTTTGTCATAGAAGACATCATGAGTTTCGTTGTCCGACAATTGTATGTAATAAGCAAATTTTTCAGGATCGTTTTTATCTTCGTCAAAAATAAAGTCTAAAATGCCGACCGTGTATACGGGATTCAGGTGAAAATTCCACTCGTTACCCCTTGTTGCCTGCTCCTGTATCGGGAAAGTGGAATAATAAATGCTCCTGTCTTTGAAAAAGTTTTGTTTCGCCTTCTGCATTTCTACAATAAACTTTTCACCCAGGCTCGTTTCACAATAAATGTCGAACACTGCTCCGCGGTCGATTTCTGATCTACCTAATTGCTCGTTATTCAGGTATTTAAGTTCTACAATATCCCCTTCTTTTTGGAGCAAAACCTGTAAAAAATTTGCCAGTAATTCCTTATTGGCTTCGGTGCCAAATAATTTCTTGAAACCGAAATCGGTAAGCGGGTTGATATACCTGGCTCTAAATTCTTGTCCTGACGATGTCATATCAATAAAATCAATATCAATGCAAAATTAATAGTTTTAATGTAATCATAAAATGATGCTGTCAAATTGACAGAAAAACAACAAACGGAACCTGCACGTTTTACCGTACCAAATTCCGTTTGACCTAAAACACTATGATTACAAAAACTATTTTGCTGCTGTTTCAGACTTCACCGTTTCGGGGTTTGGGGCAATTTCGCCTTTGATGGTAACCCTTACCGGGGAGTTCTTAGCATTGCTGTACACTGTGAACTGTTTGTTGAAACTACCCGAGATATGTGTGCTGTTGTATTTCACTTTGATGCTTCCCTTTTCACCTGGTTTGATAGGCTTGTCTTTCGGGCAGGTAGGTACGGTACAACCGCAGGTCGACGGACAATTCTGGATAATTAACGGTTCTTTACCAGTATTGGTGAATGTGAATTCACATTCAGTAAGACCTTTAAACGGAACGGTCCCAAAATCGTGGGTGGTTTCTTCGAATGTTATTTCAGGTGCATTCGGATTTTCTTCCTTCACAGGTTCCTGACCAAAGCCTTTTGCTACAAAAAAGCAGCAGGCGATCGTCAATAAAAAAACTTTTTTCATGATATATTACAAATTTTTGATTTTATCCTTCCTATTGTTTAAGTAAATTTTGACGGAACAAAATTACAATCATCTTTACGTTTTTGTAACAAGAAAGTTGCCTTTTATAACATTTTTTAATTTTTTTTAACATTGAAGACACTTTCTTTTCGTGTGATGTTTTACAAAATCCATGCCGTGAACAAAATTATTTGATCTTGGCCGTCAACGGGTATTTCAGGTTTTCGTGTTTGGTTAAGTCGCATCTGAAAGAACCTACCCAAATATCGAATTTGATGCTTACCGGTATTTTGTTCTGGTCGTCGGTGAACCAAATGGTCATATCATCTTTGTTTTCGAAAACACGTCCGGGTTCAACAATTGGCACAAATTTGAAGCACCTGTATTTTCCGGATCCGATCGAAATCGTTTCTTTTCCTTTATATACAATGTAGAAAGGGAATAATTCGTCACCGAAATAAGTATCCAGCGAAATGATGTCGTTTTCGCTAAGTTTTGCCAAGTCGAGACGGCGCACGTAGTACATCACCGAAGCCATGTCGAGCGTATTTTTCGGGACGGAAACCTTACCATTACGCTGGCTCACCACATACATTTCTTCCTGGTTGTATGCGACTTCATCGTAATACCGGTAGCTTCCTTCGCGGATATTGCGGATCGCCTTGTCGGGAAGATTGGTTGCAGGGTCGAAAAAGCTCTCATATATGTCGTGTACCTTGTATAGTTTATCGATCAGTCCGGTGGTTTTGCCTGCCAGCACGGTATGGAAAACTTCCTGTCCATCGAGCCATTCTTTATTAGCGGTGATGGTGACCTCGCCACCTGTGATGATCCCGTAGTGAATCCTGAATGTTAACTTTTCACCGTCGAGGAAAACGGGTGTTTCCGAAAAGTCAACCTTCGGTGCGATAAATGAAGTCAACACAGGGAACAACAGCGCGATCCATATTTTTTTTGTTTTCATGTATGTGGATAAAGACATGGTATTAGTCAATTTCTGTATTATACGTACATAATAACAAATAAGTTACGTTTATGTCTGATTTTCTGGATAACAACCTGTCCTCAGGAAATCCTTATAATGTTCGTATAACGCTGCTTGCGATTTCAGCGGCGGATTGTTGTCGCGTTTGTAGCGGTTATCTTGCCCGGCGTCGATGATACGCGCTTTGATATTGTCACTCAGCTGCGTTTCGAGGATGTATTTAAATTCCTTTTGTAGGTTGAGGTCGTAGATAGGCGCTGCCACTTCGATACGGGCATCCAGGTTGCGTGTCATCCAGTCGGCCGACGAGATGTAATACCGTTCTTCGCCACCGTTGCAGAAGATAAATATGCGTGAATGCTCCAGGTAACGTCCAACAATACTCACAGCCTGTATGTTTTCGCTTAGCCCTGGGATACCGGGAATCAGCGAACAGATACCGCGTACCACCATACGGATGGAAACGCCGGCCTGGCTGGCCTGGTACAATTTACGTATGATGTCGGTGTCTACCAGATTGTTGATTTTCAACATAATCCATGCTTCATGGCCTTCGTGCGCATTCCGTATTTCCTCATCAATCAAAGCATATACCTTGCGGCGCATGAATTGCGGTGATACAAGCAAGTGGTTGAAAGCCGGATACTTGAACGGATTTTCGAAATAATCGAATATTTTATCCACTTCGCGACCAATACGCTGGTCGGCTGTGAGCAGCGACACATCGGTATATGCGGCCGCATTGCCTTCGTGAAAATTTCCTGTTCCTATTACCGAATAATGGCGGGTACGGTTGCCCACGCGACGTGTTATTAACGTGAGCTTGCTGTGTACTTTCAAACGTGGTATGCCGAATAACACTTTGGCGCCAATTTCTTCGAGACGGCGTGCCCAGTAGATATTGGCATTTTCGTCGAACCGCGCCTGTAATTCGATGATGACCGTTACTTCTTTCCCGTTTTGCACCGCATTCATCAATGCACTGATCACCCGCGAGTTTTTGGCTACACGATAGAGCGTGATTTTAATACGCTGCACATCGGGATCAATGGCAGCTTCGCGCAACAGGTTGATGTAATCGGTAAATTTCTGGTACGGATAGTGCAATAAAAGATCCTGGTTATCAATAGTTTTCAGGATGCTTTTTCCTGTCCGCATGTAGGGATGCGATACGGGCGGAGCGGAAACATATTCGAGCTCAGGGTTACCAACACTCGGGAAGTTCATGAAATCCTTGAAGTTGTGATAACGACCGCCGGGGATCAGGTTGTCATCATCGGTCAATTCCAGGTGCTTCGCCAGGTATTTCAATAAATCTTTCGGTATATCCTTATCGAATACAAAACGCACCGGTTGACCGGTACGGCGGCGGGTTACGCTTTTTGAGATCTTTTCGAGGAAGCTCTTGGTCAGGTCATTGTCCATATCCAACTCGGCATCGCGTGTGAGCTTGATGGTATATGTTTCGTATTTTTCATATTTGAAAATGGCAAATACGTCCTTGACATTGAAGCGGATAATGTCGTCGAGAAGAATAATGTATTTTTTATCGCCGATACCCGGAAGTCCAATAAAACGCGGTAACACAGCAGTAGGAATATCTACAATGGCGTATTCGAAATCGCCGTTGGCACGCGATAGTTTGGCAGCTAGGTATATAGCCCTGTCTTCGAGGTAAGGGAATCTGTCGACATTGCTGAACATGATAGGCGAAATAGCCGACAATACTTTATCATTAAAATACGAAACAACGAAATCCTGTTGCTCGGGCGAAAGTTGTGTTTCGTCTACAATATATATCTTTTCCTGTTCCAGTTCACGCAAAATATTGAGATATGTTTGCTGCGATTTGGCCTGCATTTCAATTACCCTAGCCTGCACCTGATGCAATAGCTTTTTGGGTTTTTCGCCCAACATTTTTTTCGAATCCATCTTCAAGTCGATCATCCGTTTGATGGTGGCTACACGAACCTTAAAAAACTCGTCCATGTTGTTCGAATAGATTCCCAAAAATTTCATTCGCTCTACCAACGGGACAGCCGGGTCGGATGCTTCCTGAAGCACACGTGCATTGAACGATAACCAACTCAGCTCCCTGTTTATAAAAATATTATCCATATAATCTAATGATGTTCACAGCTTTGTAAAACAAACCGACAACCGAATTTGTTAAAAATAAAACATCCATTTGTTGTTTGCTTGTTCGAAAAAAATGTTTTCACAAACTTACACGGTTTTTCCGTATTTTTTATATCACGCAAAATAATTTTCGATTTTCGATTTTTCGATTTTCAATTACTTAATACCTTTGTGCTTTATTCGTTGTAACGTTTATAACGTTAAACTCATTTTCCGATGGATATTTTCAAAATACGCGCCGATTTTCCGATATTGGCACAAACAGTATATGGTAAGCCTATTGTGTATATGGACAACGGGGCAACCACACAAAAACCTCAGGCTGTAATCGATACGCTGGTACGGATGTATACTGGCTGCAACGCTAATATCCACAGGGGCGTCCATTATCTGAGCGAACAGGCCACCGAAGCATACGAAAGCGCCCGACGCACAGTTCGTGACTTTCTGAATGCAGAATTGTCGCAGGAAATCATTTTTACGTCGGGAGCCACGGCGAGTATTAACCTGGTTGCTTTTTCGTATGGTGAACGGTTCATCAAGCCCGACGACGAAATCATCCTTTCGGAGATGGAGCACCATTCGAACATTGTGCCTTGGCAGATGCTGTGCGACCGTAAAGGCGCCCGTCTGCGGGTGATCCCGATGACTGACAACGGCGAATTGTTGATGGACGAATATCGTAAACTTCTGAACGAACGGACTCGACTGGTAGCGGTTACACACGTTTCCAACACGTTGGGTACGGTTAATCCCGTGAAGGAAATTATTCGCATGGCGCATGAGACCGGGGCGCATGTGTTGATTGACGGTGCACAATCGGTACAGCACAATAAGATTGATGTGCAGGACTTGGGATGTGACTTTTTTGCCTTTTCGGGACATAAATTATACGGTCCCACGGGTATTGGTGTTCTCTATGGTCGCAAGGAACTGCTGGATGAACTACCTCCATATCAGGGCGGCGGTGACATGGTGGATTGTGTCCGTTTCGAGAAAACCACTTACAATGAGTTACCATTCAAGTTCGAAGCCGGAACTGCCAATTATATTGATGCCGTGGGTCTTGAAAGCGCTATCCGGTACGTTGAGGCCATTGGTATGGATGAGATTGCCGCTTATGAACATGACCTGATGCTTTATGCCCGGGAACAGTTATCTAAAATCGAAGGTATCAGGCTATTTGGAGCAGCCGAAAACAAAATTGCAACATTTTCATTCCTGTTGAACCATATACACCCTTACGATACGGGCATGATCCTCGACAAGATGGGAATAGCCGTACGTACGGGAACACATTGCACACAACCGCTGATGCAGCATTTTGGTATTGAAGGTACCGTCCGTGCGTCAATGGTATTTTACAATACCAGCGAAGAAGTGGATTTGCTGTGTAAAGGTTTGGAAAGAGTGAAGGGAATGCTGGGATAAAACCCAGTTAGGAGCTATGAAAAGATAACATTTTCAACTTTTTTTGACAGGATTAACATGATTTACAAGATGCGAATAATCTTGTAAATCATGTTAATCCTGTCAAATGTATTAATAATTTTGTCGGTATCCCTTATTCAGATTTTCCCGATTCTCCGTAGCTCCCAGAAACATCTGGCTGTGGCTGTAATGTCGACGGCTGCGTTGTGGGCTTCGTCGAATCCGCAACGGAACAATTTGTAATGCAATTCCGACAGTTTCGGCCATTTATATCCATAAGGCCCGCTGATGGCGCAAAAAGCAGTGGTACTTTCCATGGTACATATTTTTTGTTTTGCAGGTATGGGATTCTTCATCCCTATCCTTAAAAACTCCGCACCGAGGATTTTTTCATCGAAACTCATATTGTGCGCTACAAGTACCTTTGCTTCGCCAATCAATGAATTGAAATCATGCAAAACTGTTGCTAATGCACATCCTTCTTCCATAGCCCTTTCGGTTGAAATGCCATGTACACGCGATGCATCTGCCGGTATGGTAAATCCTTCGGGCTTGATGATGTAATCGCCGCTGTCGATCTTATTTCCTTGCGCATCATAATATAAATAGGCCAATTGAACCAATCTCGGCCAATTGTTCAGGTCGGTAACGGGGGCTTTCCAGTTCCGGGGCAATCCCGTGGTTTCGGTATCAAAGAATAAATACATAAAGATTTTTTTTGCAAAGAAAATAAATTTCCGGCAGTTGAGGTGTATAGTGACATTGATAAAATAATATCAGACAGGATTGCCTGCGGCGAGCTAAAGGTTAACATGATTTACAAGATTATTCGCATCTTGTAAATCATGTTAACCTTTAGCTC
>JAVBSH010000137.1:0-18039 GCA_031547085.1 Bacteroidales bacterium | reverse complement strand
ATCACTTGGTTCATAAAAAACGACTGCTTTCATATATTTCATTTTGATTGCAAAGCTACGATTTTAAAACCAACGGATATAATTTCAACAGATTCAATGTGTCAAAGACAAATGCAGACAGTCGCGGACAAACGCAGACAGGAAGCCTGAAATCCTTTACTGGTCAATACCATAGGCGTACTTTTGAACCGCATTAATAGTGATGCGACAATATAAATCAAAAGTATTATGGACGAAAAAGTAAAAGACCAGGATGTGTTATTGGTCAAAGAAAAAAGCAGCGATGAACTGAAAGTCGTTACGGGCATTGAGAAAGACGGTAAGCCGAAAACCGTAGAAGCGAAACCGGAAAACGAACCGTCGTTCCTGAAAATCGACAAAAACGGCAATGCGTTGGATAACTTCATGTCGAATTTCCTTCGGCAGTACAAAGACCCTACACATTTCCAATTCTTCAAAGCGCCTATCGACAAGGTAAAAGAAGTCATTGATAAGTTGCGCGAAGCTTTCAAAAAGCCCGATGACCCTGCAAACAAGGCTACTATCGACAAATACAAAGTCGAACCGAAGGTGCAGGAACAAAAGCAATCGGCGCATGCCATTGACGAAAAACGTATTGATTGGTCACAGTTGGAAAAGTTCGGTGTAACGCGCGAAACCCTTGAAAAGACAAAGAGTTTGGATGCGATGTTGAACTGGCAGAAATCACCTGTACTCATTCCCATTGCCGCCAAATTTGATGACACTACCCTTCGCACCGATGCCCGTTTGTCCTTCAGGGAAACGCCCGACGGAAACCTGACGTTGGCTATTCACGCTATCCGCAAAGAACCCGAACTGGAACGCCCGTATTTCGGAATAAAATTCAATGACGAAGACAAACAAAACCTGCTTACTACTGGAAATCTCGGACGTGTTGCCAGTGCTGAATACAAGCAAGGCGAACATACCCCTGTTTTTATTTCACTGGATAAGTTGACAAACGAATTGGTCGCCCTGCGTGCCGATAAACTCAAAATCCCTGAAACCATCAAAGGCGTTACGTTGAACGATGTTCAAAAGAAGGAACTATCCGAAGGCAAAGCCGTATTGGTCGAAGGCATGACGAGCAAAAACGGCAAAGAATTTTCGGCACTTGTTCAAGTCAATGCCGATAAGAAAGGGCTTGAATTTCGTTTCGATAATCAGCCCAAACAAGCCCAACAGAACGAGCAACGACAAAGCCAACAGCAAAACGGGGAAGTCAGGATTCCCAAAACATTGCTTGGCGTTGAACTGTCGGACAAACAGCGAAGCCAATTGCAGGAAGGGAAAACCGCGTATGTCGCGGGAATGAAAGACGACAAGGGGCAGGAATTTAATGCCTATGTGAAAGTAAACAATGAGAAAGGCAAACTGGATTTCTTCAAATGGAATCCTGATAAATCGCAAGCAAAGGAAGTTACGCCCGATAATGCAAGCAAAACGCAAGTAGCCGTGAACAATGAGGGCAAAACCGACGAAGCCACGAAAAAGGTCGATGAGCCGTTGAAAAAGGGACAGACACAACCTACCGAAAAGCAATCGGAAAAGCAGGAAAAGAAACAAGAATCCGATAAGCCGAAAAAATCCAAAGGCGTAAAGATGTAATTATTCACCACTAAAAATCCAAAGTAAAAATGATAGCAATTATAGCAGAAAAACCGAGTGTTGCGCGAGAAATCGCAAACATTGTTGGTGCAAAAACAAAAGAAGACGGCTATATATCCGGCAACGGTTATATGGTAACATGGGCGTTGGGACATTTGATAACATTAGCCATGCCCGAAGATTACGGCTTTACGGGATTCAATCGTGAACATCTTCCGATAATCCCCGAAACATTCCAACTGATTCCCCGACAGGTGAAAGCTGAAAAGGGTTACAAGCCCGACGGCGGCGCATTGAAACAACTGAAAGTCATTAAAACGGTTTTTGAGCAATGCGACAAAATCATTGTGGCGACGGATGCAGGGCGTGAAGGCGAATTGATTTTCAGATTTATTTATTCTCATTTGAACTGCCGAAAGCCATTTGACCGCTTATGGATAAGCAGTTTGACAGATAAAGCAATCAAGGAAGGTTTGCAAAACCTGAAAGCGGGCAAAGATTACGACAACCTGTACCATGCCGCCAAAGCCCGCAGTGAATCGGATTGGCTCGTTGGCATTAATGCTTCGCAATCTCTTTCCATTGCCGCAGGTCGCGGAACGTATTCGTTGGGACGTGTTCAAACGCCAACATTGGCGATGATTTGTAAACGCTTCTTGGAAAACAAACATTTTGTTCCCGTTCCATTTTGGCAGGTAAAAGTTCAGACCGAAAAAACGAATATCCCGTTTGCCTCAATCAGTAAGGAAAAATACGAGCAAAAAGACAAAGCCAATGAGGTGCTTCGGCTTTTGCAGGAAAGTAAAACAATCACGGTAAAATCGGTCGAACTCAAGGAAGTGAACCAAGAACCGCCGCTATTGTATGACCTGACTACACTTCAAAAGGAAGCCAACAGTAAGCATGGTTTTTCAGCGGATAAAACACTTTCCATTGCGCAAAAACTGTATGAAAGCAAACTTATCACCTATCCCCGAACAGGAAGCCGCTATATTTCGGCGGACGTGTTCGATGAAATTCCACAATTGATAGATGGTTTGAAATCTCATTCCCGCTTCGGTTCTTATGCTCAAACAATGGATAACATTGTCCTGAACGTTCGCAGTGTTGATGACAAGAAAGTAACCGACCACCACGCGCTAATCATTACCGAAAATCCGGCAAAGGATATTTTGGGCGATGACAAAACTATTTACGAAATGGTGGCGGGGCGTATGTTGGAAGCCTTCTCGCAGAAATGCGTTAAGGATGCAACCACAATTACGTTTACCTGTGGCGACACGGTTTTTGAAACCAAAGGTTCAACCGTGAAGCAGGCAGGTTGGCGCGCGGTATTCAACGAAAAAGAGGAAAAGGACGATGAAGAAAGCAATATCCCCAATCTTTCGGAAGGCGAACAACTTCCGGTATTGCAAGCCGACGTATTGGAAAAACAAACAAAGCCAAAACCATTGCACACGGAAGCATCGCTGCTTTCGGCAATGGAAAGCGCCGGAAAGGAAGTCGAAAACGAAGCGGAACGCGAAGCCATGAAGGAAAGCGGCATCGGTACGCCTGCTACACGCGCCGCCATTATTGAAACATTGTTTTCCCGTGATTATATCCGCCGCGAAAAGAAATCATTAATTCCGACCGATAAAGGCTTGGCCGTGTACGACATCGTGAAAGACAAGCGTATTGCGGACGTAGCCATGACAGGCAATTGGGAAAACGCTTTGGCGAAAATCGAATCAGGCGAAATGGACACAAATACCTTTCGGCAGGCAACCGAAGTCTATACCCGTCAAATCACTACGGAACTCTTGAACACAAGCATCGCTGTTATAGATAACAACGCTTGCGACTGTCCGAAATGCAAAAGCGGAAAAGTGATTTTCTTCCCGAAGGTAGCCAAGTGTAATAATACGGATTGCGGCTTAATGGTGTTCCGCAACCGAAGCGAAAAGGAACTCTCCGACAAGCAAATCACCGATTTGTTGATTACGGGCAAAACATCTGTTATCAAGGGGTTCAAAAGCAAAAGCGGCAAATCGTTTGATGCCGCCCTGAAATTCGATGCCGACTATACTGTCGTTTTTGATTTTCCCGAAAAGAAAGGGAAAAAGTAAAGAAAACGTGTAACTTTGCCACAAAGTCCCAGTCTTAATGATTCTGTCGTTATTACTGTGGATTTTAGTGGTGGCCTCGCCGAAGGGATTCGGCGGGGCTTTTACTTTGTCATTGCCAGATAATACTAATAACCACATTGTTATATGTTGGATAAATACACTTTTCAAATAGTTTAACACCTCGAATATCTTCATAAGAACTGAACCAATCATTGGCTTCAACTAGTTCTGTATCTTCGCATGTAATTCCATTAATAAAGTAATCTCCGGCTACAGTAAGAGGTGGTAGTTTTTTTGAAGAATGCTCCTTGAAAAATTTGAAAGGAAAATCATGTGAACACCAATGGTATTTGATTTTATTGTCCTCAGAATAAACAACCATTATTGGATAATTCCCAATTTCAACAAATTTAAAAAGAGTTGCAGAAAGACTTGTGCCAAATTCTTTAGACAAAGACTCAATAACTGAAAAATCAAATTTTGTTTTAGATATAAATTGGGTAAAACGACTTGGTGGCATTAATAAATTAGATGCAAAACAATCTGCTTCGTATTCCACAATATTTTTAGGTAATAATCTATGATAAGATTTGTGCAATGATTTACCATTCTTTAATGCATTCCGGTGTTCGTCTATGAAATAATGACCTAATTCATGGGCGAAAGAAAATCGAAGCCGAGTGTTATCTTGATACAAAACAGCCTGTTTATTCAAATAAATATGAAAGTTCCCTGAATCATGTTCTAACACGCCATCAAAGCAATTTCTGTATTCTCCATAATTATACGTAATGCCCGATTGTTCTGCAATTAGTTCAGGGGAAACCAATCCTTGCGGGCAATAATCAATGGATATGAATTCTGCGAAATCAGCTAATTCTTTTTTTCTGACATCACTTATTCCCATCTTGCTTCTTCTTTGCTTCTTCTTTATCCTTTTTCATTTTTTCAAGCACGTCTTCAGGGATATCTTTCCCCTCTCTTGCTGCTAATGCCCAATTCCTTTCGCCCTCCGAGTTGTCAATAACAATAGCTGTTTTCTTGAATACTCTTTTCTTATTTTCAAATACAAAATCAGGAGATTCAAATTCTTTCGGCAATGGAACGTCTTCCACGTTTTCTTCAAAAATGGACATTTGTTCATCCGTTGTAGGGAATAAATATCCATAGGATTTTAGTGCATTCTCAAGATATGCTTCAAAATCTACGTCTTGTATATTTATCTTTTTCGTCATGACCATTATGAGTTAATTGTTTAAAAAAGTTGAGTTTTGGGAAATATATGCCTTTATTTTATCCAAAGCTCTTTTCTTGATTTGTCGTATATAGGCAGATGTTGTCGAATATTTGCGACTTAATTCATCTAATACTTCATCGGGCAGGTGCTTATGTTCTTCCTGATACATAAAGCAAGTAAGCAAAATTTCTCTATCTCGTTCAGATAACAAATTCAAAGCTTCATTTAGAATTTTCTTTTGAGGTGTCTCATATCCAACAACGTTGCTTTCTTTGTCAGGAATAGACGCAGTTATCGTCTCATTCAACGGAATAACCTTTGTATTATTCAGGCCATGTTCCTCTATTAAATCAAATGCCTCATTAAAGGCAATCTTTGACATCCATGTTGATAATTTGCTTTTACTGGAATCATATGTTGGATGTTCGTATATCGCCATCATTGTATTGCTAAAAACATACTTTGCAAACTCTTCTCCATTCTTAATATCCAATTTTGTACATACACCATAACATAATGACCATAGCAACTTCTTATATCTATCATAAAAGACACGAAAGGCTTCCTGAGCCTCCATTTCATTATCCTTTTTATAGGACATCAGAACAAACAAGTCTTCATCTGAATATGAAGTTTCTGTTTGCTTTTCGTTTTGCAAAACACCCATATCTTGAAAGTCTATTTATTATACCCATAAGCGTGACTAAACGCAGTAAAATATTAATTTTTGCAAAGTTAGCAAAAATGTCACGCTTAGCAGTATAATGGTTGAATTAAGTTTCAGAGATATGTGGGGACTGAATAAGAACAAGTGGCTTAACTTCATGAAAAATCAAGGCTCTTGCTAAGCATTTGATTATGATGAATGCCAAAAATAAGTAGGCTACTACTCTTATAGGTCTTAGTTTTAACGTAAAAGCATTGAGGCAAAAAAGACATTAGGTATCGTAGCTTCCATTTCACAGAAGAAAAAAAGTGATTCTAACAAGTTGATAAATAATTTGATAAATTAATATATTATGAATTCTAAAGACAGTGCGCCGAACGCACAAAAAGACAAAGTACCCTTGAAATTTGTCATCGAAGGGAAAGAGTATGAAACCTGTGAGCAATATATGACAGGTGCAGAATTAAAACAATTAGCAGGTATCCCTTTAGAAACCGAATTGTTTCTGTCTATCAGCAAGCCATACAATGATGAACTGATAGAAAATGATACACGGGTCAATCTAGCAAGACCCGAAACGGAGTATTTCTTTGTGAAGAAGAAATTGCATTTTACCATTAACGGCGTTCAATACACTTGGTACAAGCAATTTATTCGCGGTACTCAGATTCGGGAATTAGGCAACATTACTCGTGAAGATGAACTTTATCTTGACTTGCCCGATGGCTGGAAAGATGATTTTATCGAAGATGATGAAATTGTTGATTTGGCTCGTCCGGGCGTAGAACATTTTGTTATTCGCCCTAAAATTCACGGTGTTGAAATCATTGTAAATCAATCGAAAAAGAAGTATGACAAAACCAAAATCAGTTTTGATGAAGTTGTCAGATTGGCAATGGGTAGTTATGACCCAAACAGAGGCTATACGGTGAAATATTCCGAAGGGCCAAAAGAAAACCCCAAAGGTTTGATGTCCAAAGGAACGGAAGTATATGTTAAACATAATATGAAATTCGATGTTGCAAGCACTCATCAATCGTAGCCCTGATTTGGTAAAGCTTCAAAACGAAGATTATAGGATTGAAGTATGTAGTGGATATTTAACTGTCCACTACATACCTTATCTCAGTAAAAACAAGGAGATTAAATCAGGCACTCTTGTTATGGCATTGGCTGATTCGGGGAATATTACAATCAAACCCAAAGACCACACTGCATATTTCATTGGAGAGCAACCTTGTAATGTTGATGGCAGTTTTGTAACTTCGTTAGTAAACTCCCCAAAGAAACAAAATCTTTATGCAAATGTTGTTTCGGATTTTTATCTTTCGTGTCACCCCGATAATCGGGCTTATACTGACTATTATGATAAAGTTACAACTTACTATAACATAATTTCGTCGCCTGCAATAAATTTAGATGCAGAAGCATGTCGCCGCCTAAAAAAGCCATTGATTGTCAGAAACGAAGATAGCCCTTTGGTTTATACAGATACAAACGCAAGTCATTCCAATACTGCCTATTTTAATGACAGATTTTATTCGTTGAAAATTGCTATTATTGGAGCAGGAGGAACCGGTTCGTATATACTTGATTTTGTTTCCAAAACACCAGTTGCAGAAATCCATTTATTTGATGCTGATGTTTTTAATACGCACAACGCATTTCGTGCGCCCGGAGCTGCTTCTGTTGAAGAATTGGAACAACAACTTCTTAAAGTTGAATACTTATCAAAAAAATACAGCCAAATTCATAAAATGGTTATTCCTCATAAAGAATATATTACACAAGGCAATATTGAATTTCTAAAAAGCATGAGTTATGTTTTTTTGTGTATTGACAGCGTAAATGTACGAAATGCAATAGCAGGGTACCTAATTGACAACGAAATCCCATTCATTAATTCAGGTTTAGGTATAAATCTTTCTGACAGTAAATTGGATGGAATGGTGGAAATTACAACTGCTTATAAAGACCATTATTCGCATATTAAAGAGGCGTTCAGTGGCAACGATGTCAAAGATGATGACATGTATGCAAGCAATATTCAAATAGCCGAATTAAATGCAATGGCTGCAATATATTCGATTATTAAGTGGAAAAAAATGCTAGGAATTTACCACGATGTGAAGCAAGAGGTTCGTTCTGTTTATTCCATAAACGATAATGATATGTACAATGGAAAAGATTGATACTTATGAAGTTCAGTTTGCAGGTTATATGCCTGACGAATTTAAGCAGGGAATATTGTATGTTTCGATGCGGGGTAAGATTGTAATCCACTTGTGTGCTTGTGGCTGTGGCGAAAAAGTTGTTACGCCAATATCTCCCAATGATTGGAAGCTAACATTTGACGGAGAAACTATTTCGCTCTATCCGTCCATTGGGAATTGGGATTTTCCTTGCAAATCACACTATTTTATTCGAAATAACCGAAGTGTGTTTGTTCCAAATTGGGAAGTAAAAACAACCCCGAAAAAGAATAAAAAATCAAAGAAAAAGAAAAGTTTTTTTTCGATTTTTGAACGAATAAAATAAGCAGGAACAATCCACCTGTACTGTTCGGATTGAAAGCAAATTTTGAAAGTTATGGCTAAAAAAGTTACAAGCAAGGCCGCTGCTTCTGCCGCTTCGAAAGTTTTGAGAGATGGAAGAACAAGTGCTACGAGCAAAACCGCTGCCGGAAGCGCACTTTCTCAAAGAGAAAAAAGTGGAAAGAAAAAATAAGCAGCAATGTAAAAGAGCGTAGTTTTGGCATTTCAACTACGCTCTTTCGCTTATTTATTCGGTAAAATGAGTTGTTAATTTATTTACTCATAATAATCCAAGTGATTTGCCAAGATTCCTGATGGGGTCTTTGTCTTTTTGTCCAAGATTCCGGTATTAGCAAATACAATGAAATTGTCTTGCGCACGTGAAACTGCGACATTAAGCATATTGGGTTTATTATCTCGGTCGAAGAACATAGTACCGGAATCACCTTTCCCATATACCATCGAAAATAAAATAATAGGTCTTTCAGCGCCTTGTAACGCATGAACTGTACCCAATTTTAGGTCATTAACTTTGAATCCGGCATTTTTTAATGCACTTTTCAAACTGTTCTTTTGTCCGACAAATGGGGTAATAATCCCAACCATATCTTCGATGGTTTTCATTTTGTCATTTCGGTATTTCGCCTCTATCTTATCCTTGTTTTCACAAAGCCAATTTACAATTGCCTTTACTTCAACCTGATTATGTCTGCTTGTTTGAGTGACAGTAGAATTTCCTTCTACGTGTATGCAATACATCGGCGGGAACAACAAGTTCTTTGCTTTCCCTTTTAAAGGTTTCAATTGTCCATTATAAGCTAATACGTTACAGTAGTTGATTATTTCATCGAAACAACGTCTGTGTTCAACAAGTAGAACACCTTTCTCATTCAATCCAACTTCCTTGAACTCACAAGCATTTTGAGCCATTTTCATAATACTTCCTGAAGATGCTAAGAAACCTCTAGGGTCAAAAACTTTTTCGTATGCAGGGTCATTATAATCTTTTATCAATCCTTCTTTCTTCAAATTTCCAACATCAATTTTAGGAATGATATTCCAAACAGGTTCAATTTGTTTAACATCTCCTACTGCGATAGCTTGTTTGGCAAGTGAGAAAGTTGCCACGCCCACTTCGGGAGAAACTTGTCCTGATTCATCCACAATAAGTGTGTCAATAAATCCGAAAAGAGGCGGCTCGTCGAATATATTTTTCCCATCTTCGCCTTTTTTGAGGAATTTAAAAGCACTGAAAAATTTAGGCGCCATGTAAAATGTGCTGACAAAGCACGGTGTCAACATGGCTTGTCTTTTCCAACGGTTCTCGACAGCGCTCAATCCTTTTTTGTCAAATTGGTCATCATTTAAATCTTGTTCTAACTGCAAAATCCAACGCCCTTCCCAATAATGCAATGCCAGTTGAAATGCTTTGTGGCGAAGTTCTATATCCAGTTCATCGTAAAAGCAATTGGGTGTAGGTTGCGTACGGATTTTCAAATATTCATAATCCCAATATTGGCTTTCTGTTCTTGGGGGATTTCCTTTGATTGCATGCTGTTTTTTCCATGATTTCCATCCAAGCACAGCATCCTTTATTGTTTTAGCAATCCTGATTTTCTCATTTATTAATTCAAGAATATGACTTTTAGTGAAAGTGAAATTAGGTGTTTCACCGATTAAAGAATCTCTCAAAATAATCCGAATTTCGGCTGCTCTATTTTTGAGGGCAAAGTTTATTCCGAAGAAGCAAAACAATCTTCTGAAAAAAGGTTCCTTATTGAAGTACTCAATGATGCGTTCTTCCAATTTAGTGAGGTTCGCAATGTCTCTATCCAAGATTAATTCATTGAGTAAGCCATCGGAATAATAAGCATCAGTACGGCTTCCATTAAGATAAGAATCATTTAATGATTTTTCCGCCTCCAAATACTTACACCATTTTTGAGAAGCATCTCGTAATGTCGATTTTATATCACGCAACTCGCCTTGCAACTTTGCCACAACTTCTTGAATGTTGAAAAAGTGGGACGAAGAAAAGTGTTTTGAACTTTCTTTTAGGAAATTGTCTTTTGCGTTATTCAAATACTCTCGATTCTCTACTCGATTGAATAGGCCTTCACCACTTAGTTTTTTGTAGTTAGTGCCTTTTAATTCTGCTTCTGTTTTACTACTCGATGGCAAGTAGGTAGCATAGCCTTCAACATCAGGTAACCACCGACCTTTCAAGTTTCCCGCCTTAGTGTCTGATTTTGAAAAACTGTCAATAATATTTGTTACTGCCTGATTATTTGTAGAACAAGCTAAAATAACAGGCGCGTCATTTCCCGCAATGGCGCTTTCTACCATCTTATTAGCCACAATACTTTGTAGTAAAGTTGTTTTCCCCGTTCCGGGCGGGCCATTTACAGCAAAAACTTTACTTGTCGAATTCAAGAATGTAAGCAAACTTTTCCGTTGTGATATGGATAGAGGAAAACTATATCCCATTTGTCCCAGATGCAGAAAGTTTGCATTTATAAACTCGGTAACATCTAATGGCGCTTTTTCGATGCTATTATTTATGTTGATGAAAGATTTCAGTAATTCAGGAATATGTTTTTCATTTAGAATTTTCTCATAAAGACGGATGATGCCTATGGCTGCATTGATTTCTTCATCAGGAAGTAGTACGATTCCGTTGTAAACAGTTTCGTAACCAGCACAAGTATAATCTTCTAACTCTTGATTTACTGCCAGTTTAAAAACTTCCCGCACATAGTTAATGTAATCTTCATAATTGCGATATTCTTCTTTTCCGATACAGGCTGCTTTATCGACATTTTCTACAGAAGTAAACACATATTCCGTATTTTCATCTGCAATGGGTTCTAAATATTTTCTTTGGAAAAGGGGAAATACTTCTTCCGGAATTGACAAATTACCATCCCTGTCAAGTATCGCATAATACCAAAATGGGAATTTCGATTTTTTGTCTTTGAAATAAACCTGATTTTCAGGAACAGGAACGACTTTTAAGGGTGCAATCAGAACATGGATGCTTTCAAGAAAAACCCAATCTTCACTCTCTCTGTTGATGATTCCTTTTTTCTTATTTATTCTATTTTCTTCAAAGTCAATTAATTTGTTGACATTTTTGAAATCGGTTAAAATCGAATCAGACGCATTGAATTTATCTATTTCAAAGTATTCTGATTTATCCAAGTCAATATCAGCTTTCAATGAATCCGATAAACTTTTCTTCCAATAACTAAGCCATTTCTTATCCATAAGATACTCGTTAAATTGCAAATATACTCAATTTTAAGCTTTTGGCGACCTAAATATTGGATTTTGCGTTCATTATCATGCTGACAGTTGAAATGTTTTACGAAATTTTAGTGATGGCTTTGTCAAAAGATTTCATATTTTATTCGTTTATTCTCTGATATAAAACTATTTGCTAATTTTGTAACTGATTACATCAAAAATATGATATATGTACATTTTAGATAAACGGGTTGACAACCTCACATTTGAGGATATCGAGAGGCTTGTAACTAATGAAGTAAAAGAAACAAAGACTTTAGATTATAAACGGGATTTTTCTTTAGCAAAAGATTCCGACAAAAAAGAATTTGCAAATGATATTACGGCTTTTTATAATACAGATGGCGGATGTATTATTTATGGAATTGAAGAAAGAAAAGACGCAAAAAATCAAAATACAGGTATTCCCGAAAAAATTTATGGCATTACCATTGATAACGAGGATAAACTAATACAGTGTATAGAAGATACCATTAGAAGCAATACAGACCCAAGTATTACAAACCTTCTTATCAAGATACTGAAAGTTAATGACAGTAATGATTTTGTCTTAATAATCGGTATTCCAAAAGATTTATGGCTGCCATCTATGGTTACAATCAATGATTCGAATAGATTTTATAAAAGAAGAAATACAGGTAAGTACCTTGTTGATGTGTATGAATTAAATGATATGTTTATGCAAAATCAAGTATTAAAAGAAAAAGCAGAATCGTATAAAAATGAAAGAATACAAAAACTTTTGCAAAAAGAGGTATTCCCATCCATACATACAGATAGATTTTGTATGATTCACATAATTCCATATTCTTTTTTGAACGAGAAAAGCATTGATATATCTCCTGCTTACGACATGAATATTGGAACGTTAATGATGCCGATGGGTACTCGTTCAGGATGTACTCCGATTTATAATATTGATGGTTATGCGACTTATGATGCTAATGACCTAAGTGCATATAATCAGATAATAAGAAATGGCGTTTTTGAAATATTTTCAACTCAATTTTTCTTTGAAAATCCAAACTATGATAATGCCATTTGTATTTCTGGTCAACGTGTGTACCAAAGCATTATTGAAAGCATTACAAAAAGTCTTCAAGTATTGACAAAGTTTAATATTGAACCGCCATTCTTAATCAGTATTTACTTTCATAATATTAAAGATACTTTGTTCTTGGTAGAACATACCAACATGTATAGAAAGTTCCAATATGAGAATATCTCATTACCAGTAACCATACTTCCTGCTTATGATTCAGATTCTAAAATGGTGTTAAAACCCTTATTTGATATTTTATGGCAGTGCGTATCGTATCAAGGATGCCCATATAATTAAATTTGACAGACTTATTTTTACTGATTTGACAAGCGCTCTCTAATTTTTTCAACAACTTCTGTGGGAATGGGGATTTCTCCATTTGCCATTTTTTGAGCCAAATCTTTTATTTGCCTTTTCGTTGCTGCCCCTGCCTGCAATTTGCTAATGATGTTATTATATCTGTCATTACTGATTATTCCAACCTTCACATCTTCGTAACAGTTATTGAGTAAGTCCGTCAAATCAAGTTCATTTTTTAGTTCGAAGAAATTATCTTCATCTTTCCATTCCACAGATTGGAAAAATGAAAGAATAATATATTCATTCAAAATGATATGGTTTGGCGAAGTAGAAACATTATCGAACCAATTATATGTTCCTGTTTTATCGGGTAAAGAATCTGCTTTTAATATGACATAAGGAAAGAATTTGAACAAATCTTGGCAGTTCTCAACTGTCTTCAACCACTTGTCCTGCTTTATTTCAATTTTGCGATTTACTGTATTAGGTAAAAATAAGTCAAGTGTAAATCGTAAGTCTTCCAATACATTTTCGGGCAATGTAAAATGACTATATACAGGTTGTTTAGATATTGCTGCTCGCCAAATTATTGAGTATATGAGCAAGTAGAAGGCTATCGGATTTACTCTTTTACATTTCACCAAATCTCCATGTTTAGATGCTTTTTTCTCAAAATTTGCAACAAAGTTTGCATCTTCAATTTTTTGAATTACTTCGGCGCTAAAATAACTTTCAACATATCCAAGCCTTGTTTCACAATCACTGCACAAGATAAAATCTTCCGCAAGCCCTTCTGCGCCTATATTTTCTGTGTAATTTTGTTTAGGGTCTTCTGTAATTAAATAAGCCTTCTCATTTCCACGTTCCCCTATTTGAGATTTCAACCAAAAAGCCGGAACTATATGGGAATTTGTTTTATTGGCTTTGTTGCGTTTACATAGTTGACAAATAGCGTCATTATCATCAGCCATAACTAATTATTCGTTAGTGATTATATAAAATTCATTCCCTGTTCTCTTTAACAGCAAGTCGGTTGCGCCAAGTAATGACAATAATTCCGAACTATTAGCCAATTTATTTTTCTCGATTCCCGGCTGAACAACAAATATATTGAACTCAATGTCGCAATAATTCGATAATAGCATATTTTGGATTATCAGTAATTCATCATCGCCACCTTTTTCAAAACGTGAAGGATTTCCTTGCGCGAGGCGAGTACTATTTCTGCGGTTCATGTGTTTCAACAATTCTATTGCATTGTGTCGCCAATGATAACTTCTTTGCGCTTGGCCGCATACTTCATATAAATCTTTTAATCGCCTTCCGGGTTCTTCTTTGGATGAAAATTTGCAATGGTACAATTCAAATATAAGTTTATTATGTTCTGATTCGTACCCTTTTATTGCGATGATGTCGCTTGCTTCGTTTGCATCGTCATCATCAAAGATAATATCATACTCCGGTTCTTCCTTCAATCGTTCAAGTACTCTATACTGTATCGAATCTTCCCGTTTAGTTTTTTTCTGCGATTCCTTTGTAATATCAATACCATCCCAATTATAAGCGAATATCTTTTCCGTATCAAAAATTGGGGATTTGTAATTGAATAAGAAAAATAAATCATTGTACATTTTTGAATTGTCCTGAAACCATATAGTCGGTGGATATTCAAAGAATAAATCAATAATGTCTTTACTTTCTTTTCTTTGATTTACGATAATTGGATTACCTTTGATGAGGGTGTATTTATATCCTCGTCCATTCTTATCTTCATCTAATTGCAACTTATATGAAGATGCACCACTTCCAGTGATAATGTCAAATTCAACAGTATTAAGGGTGTAAGTTACTAACTCAATGTTATAGTCTATTAGCAAGTTAGAGCCATAAACCGCCGATTGTGGGTCATAATAAAACTTCTCATTCCATTTGATTGATATTGGAACTTTTCCTTCGGGAAATTTAGATATTCTTTCGGGCTTTTGAATGAAGTCAAAAATATTTTTTGTATCAATCGTTTCATCTAATAATTTAACTCCGGTCTTATCGCACCATTCACAATAATCCGGTATAGATTTAACCAATTTTGTCCACACACGTCCCTTATTCGAACAGCCAATGGTTATTTTTTCTCCGTCCTCATAGCCTGTTCCAAACAAATTCGAACTATGCATTCCTTTCTCAATTTCGCTTAACCCTTTGACTATCCCATTTCCGGCATACATTGTAAAACTAATCGGGCCATCCAAATGCGATTTTAATCCAAGATTAAACAACTCCAACTGGAATACATTATGCAAAACCCTGTATATATCACCTTCATTGTATAAAGAAATATTCTTACCGACTAATGCTTCTGCAAGTTTATCATGGGTAGAACCATTATTCGAACTGTTTATATATAAAAGTTTTTGTTCAGGATTCAAATACGCAATATATAGGTCATATTCGGTATTAATCAGGTCGTCGATTTTTCCCCAAGGAACTTTCTCTGTGTTACGTGCTATAATTACCTGTAAATTCTTTTCGTTATGTTTGACCGCAACCGTTTCGTATTTTTTGTTTTTAAAATAATCAATATATTTTTCGGGATGCCAAACAACATTACTATCATATAGTTTAAATACCACAGTACTCATAGCAGGTGTGATATTCCGTATGGGAATTTTGTAAGGTATTGGTACATCAGAAAAATTTTTAAAGAAACTTTCTTCTTTGACAATACCCCCGATAATATCTTCATTTGATTGGCTTATAATTTTATCCCAATCCGAATCCTTGCGATACAATTCGTTTAGTACACCTTTAAACCCATTATCAACGATATTAGCAATAATAGTCGCGGGGCCAAGATTACTCCCCGTCGTTCTTGTAAATCTCCCAATGAACTGAAATGATGTGGTTATGTTTTTGT
Organism: Bacteroidales bacterium; assembly: GCA_031547085.1. Classification (GTDB taxonomy): domain Bacteria; phylum Bacteroidota; class Bacteroidia; order Bacteroidales; family UBA4181; genus JAIRLS01. The sequence continues at coordinate 2,302 of JAVBSH010000137.1, read as the reverse complement.
GCATCTCGTGCATTGCACAGATTTTTAATTGAGGAAGGTCAAATCCTTCTCCAAGCATATCCACACAAACAATAATTCGGTGTTGTTTTTCTTTGATTCCTTCGAGTATTTCTCGCTGCAAGGTTTTCGATATGCCACTATGAATGAACACAGGGGAATACTCTGAATATTTTTTATATATCTGCTCGTAAACTTCTTCTGCTTTCTTTCTCTCATCAACACGCGCCATTAAGATGTGGTCATATCCGGCTTCAAGGTCTCTCTTTAGAGTTTCAATAGCCTTTTCCGCAATCTTTTCATCGGCTGTTGCCGGATTGAAATCTACAATAGGGGTAAATATTATTTTTTCGTAATACTTATCTCTTTGTGCTAAAGATAAAGGATAGTTATATATGGTTTCTCCTTCAATACGGCCTCCATCATTTCTGAATGGGGTTGCAGTGAATAGCAACACAGGTTTTCCTGCTGCTTCAAAATTCAATTTTATTTCTTTCCACGTTTTTGCTGCGATATGATGTGCTTCATCTACAATCAAATTATTACATCGCTGAACAATCAGTTTAAAAATATCACTTTTCCCTGTTTTGAGAAGGTTTGTCAAGATTTGAGGTGTGGAAATAATCACATTGGCATCTAATATTTTCTCTGCATCTTCAATTGTATCAATGGTTGTTTTAAGCACAGATACTTTGGGGTAAAGAGCGGAATCAGTAACTATTTCAAATGGCTCAACTTTAAGAATACCCAATCCAATAAATTTATTGGAAATTTGTGTACGTAATGAATCTGTTGGGACAATAACTAATGTTCTTTCATTTTGATTTGCAATTGACAGGCAAAGCATTGTTTCTGTTTTTCCTGTCCCTGTTGGCATAATGACCAAAGCAGGTTTGTTTGAAATGCTCCAGTGTGCTAAAATAGAATGCAATGCACCAATTTGGGGTGGGCGTAGTCCATATTGTACCATTTCGCCCACCTCGCTTCGTTTTTCTTGTTTATATTGAAATCCATTATGCCATGAAGAAACGACTTTTGAAACAGATGGATGTTTTCCAATAAGCAACTTTTTCTTACAATTTTGAACAGTTTCTAAAGTTGGTTTTTGATTCTCGTCTAATTGAAGGTAAAATACAGCATCATAACCTTCTTTTGGATATTTGTCTTTATTCTTCGAGAGAAAATAGACAAATCCATGTATAGTACGAAACTCATAGCCGGAAAAGATATCACCTTCATACTTTTTGAGGATACCCTTTTCTTTCCCCATATAGTAGGTTTTCTTATTCTTTCCAACAGGAATAGATACTTTGACTGAAAAATCAATGGATACTTGCTCATCTAGGAATAAACTATACATAACGACTTAATTTAGAAACTATTCATTCTACAAAGTTAAGAATTTAACAGTTAATAAAGTAATTATTTATACTCTATTTGTCAACGCTGTTTCAACAGGGTATTTTGTGTCTGAAATAAGCATAAAAATTATTCCTCCTTCTTCAACAAATGCCGTAAATTCTCGTCCCCTTCAATCCGTTCCAATTCTTCCTTCACCATATCCAAAACGTCCTGTTTAATCTGCTTGTAGTTCAGGTCTATTTCGGTTTGCATGGTGTCGTTGCCGTCGGCATCGGTGAAATTCACAATTTCAGGAATCTTTTTGTATGCTTTCGTTTCGGAAGCCACCGCCGCATTATCTACTACGATTTCACAATGGAAAATCTTCTGCTCGATGCGCTCGTCGAAGTTATCGGAAACCGCACCGACAAACATCCCTTGTGTAAGGTTGCTGATTTTGGACGGCGGAATCAACGAATCCATTTGCGTGCTTATGGACGTTGATTTGTCGTTTCGGTTAATCGTCATCGACTGCCGCTTCTGCAATACTTTTCCAAAACGTTCCGAAAGCGTTTTAGCCGTTTCACCCACAACCTGACCACTGAAAATATTACCGACCGTATTTTGAATCACCTTGCTTTCCTTGTCGCCGTAATCACGTATCAATTGGCTGTAATCCTGAAAGCCCAAACACACAGCCACTTTATTACTTCGGGCAGTTGCTATCAGGTTGTCTAAACCACGAAAGTAAATCGTCGGCAACTCGTCGATGATGACTGAACTCTTTAACTGACCTTTTTTATTGATAAGTTTTACAATTCGAGAATTGTATAAGCCCAGGGCGGCGGAATAAATATTCTGACGGTCGGGATTATTACCCACACAAAGTATCTTGGGTTCTGCGGGATTGTTGATGTCCAACGTAAAATCGTCGCCCGTCATTACCCAATACAATTGCGGTGAA
>JAVBSH010000122.1:0-7521 GCA_031547085.1 Bacteroidales bacterium | reverse complement strand
GATCGAAGGACTGACTGGTGCGCGTTACGATGCCGTTGATAAAACGCTGTATATCGACTCAAGGGTTGGAAATGACTTTGTTTCATTTCTATCGACCGACACGGGATTTGGAAATGTCGGGCTGAAAAACGGCAAACCGTTCGTCGATGTGAAGTATGGAGTGATGGATGTGAAAAAATGTATCGTGTCGGGCAGCGAAGTAGCGCTCTGATAATGTTTAATAAATGTATCACCTTTTGATTTGAGATATGAAAAGAATCGCTGTATTAATCAAGATAAAAAAATCATTAAACATCGCACTCATTGTTGCCTTTTTATCATATTCATCTTTGTTGACAGCTCAAGCTAAAAAAGACAACAGTATAACATTGGAATCGGAACTGGAACAATTGTTTCGTCCCGAATTATTATCCGGATATCGCCAGGGAATTGTTGAGCAGATATCGAGTTATGACCGGACGGGAGGCAATGATGACGGCTTTTCCGGCAAATATTCGTTTATACGGAAAGAGGGGAATAAATTGGTCCTTGCCGATTTGAAAGGGCCGGGAGTCATTAATCGTATTTGGACTCCCACTCCCACAAGGGATACCATACAATTTTACATTGACGGTGAAAAAACGCCCCGGATCAGCATTCCATTTATCGACCTGTTTTCAGGGAAAGTATATCCTTTTGTGAATCCTGTTTGCGGCAATGAAGTGGGAGGATATTACTGTTACATCCCGATTCAATACAAAAAATCGTGTAAGATCGTGTATGTCGGCCCGAAAATCGAATTTCACCAGATTCAATACCGTACATATCCTGCTAAAACAAACATTGAGTCTTTTTCGATGAATTGGACAGAGGTGCAGAAATCGGCTTTATCCACCGCTTGTGTTTTTTGGAAACGCCAGGTTAATCCATTAACGATACCTCAGAATTTTGCATCGGACGTTAAAACCGAAACAAAAACGATCGTATTGTCTCCCGGGGAATCTGTTTCTTTTTTCGCACGAAACGCAGGCGGACGTATCTTAGGGATGGAGATCGACTGCGGGGAAGCCTTGTCTGGGAACAACAGGGACATTTTGTTGCAGGCATATTGGGATGATGACAATGCACCGGCGATCAACAGTCCTGCCGCCGATTTTTTCGGGTATGCGTTCGGGAAGCCTGCCATGCAAAGCATCCTTGCCGGAAACAGCCAGGGTATCAATTATTCGTACCTGCCGATGCCTTTCGGCAAAAAAGCCGATTTGAAACTTACATATTCGAAACGTGCCGAAAACCAGCCTAAAGTAGAATTAAAAACCAAGGTCTATTATTCTGGTGTAGCGCAAAACCCCGATAAAGAGGGGCGTTTATACACCATTTGGCGTCGCGAAATCGAACCTAAGGAATTTGAGCCTTATTTAATGGCAAAAACATCGGATAAGGGACATTTTGTAGGAATAGTACATCAAGCGCAAGGTTTGATTCCCGGCATGACGTTGTTTTTCGAAGGTGATGACTCCTTAGTGGTAGATGGAAAAATGCGGATGCACGGCACAGGTTCCGAAGACCTGTACAATGGAGGCTGGTATGCGTTACTCGACCGGTGGGACAGGGGTGTAAGCCTCCCGATACACGGATCGCTCGATTATTCCCTGCAAATGTGCCGGACAGGAGGCTATCGTTTTTACATGACTGATAAACTGACATTTGAGAACGATCTGCTTTTCACTATTGAACATGGTCCCGAAAACAACCGTTTCCCCGTTGATTATACGTCCGTAGCCTTTTATTACGGCAGCAAACCTTCGGGTAGCGTGGTCGAACCTGTCGAAAAACTGCGAACGGTTTATGCTCCCACAACACATGTGTTTTTCCCGCAGTTGATGAATTTATCGATTGGTTGGGGCGGATCGATTGAAAACAGGGGCAGATTGGTAGCTACCACCAATGGTGAATCGATTGTCCGTATCATGTTGGATGATATCCCGGAAGGGGTGTACAAACTGAAATTATCCTATTTCAAAACGCCCGACGGAGGAGCCTTTTCGATATGGAACCGTCAGAAAATGATCTCCGATTGGCAGGACGTGAACAGCACGGATGAAAAATTTATGGAACGCCAGGAAATTGGAATGATCAATGTTACACGCCACACAAATTCCATTACCATACGATTCAAAAAAACCAGTCAGGGTTCAAAATTCCATTTTGACCAGATCGTACTTGAAAAACAATAATCATGCGAATCAAGGGTTGATTTTTGTCTCAAATCGAATTTCGGAAAAATAGGCGCTACATTTTAAATGAACCATTGATATAATGCCTTGCTATCCGGTAAATCCGCCGGATGGCAAGGGTTCATGACGGTGCCAGCGGTTGCAGTTTGTCAGGTGTTATCCTTCTTCCCGAAAAGGAAAGTCGCTTTACCTTCCTGTCCGTGCAATAGTCGAGATATGTTTTTCCGGTGGGTGATGAATAAAAGGATACAAACTGCGATGGAAAATATTTTCAGGGAAATGCTGTCGGTCTTAAAAATAAGTATGACCGATATGGGAAATGACAATCCCATCATCAGCGAACTTAACGATACATATTTAGATATGAGCAGTGTGATGAAAAATACCGCGATAGCGACTAAAGTCGCCTGCCAGTGTAAAGCCAGCAGGATACCGACAATGGTAGCCACTCCCTTGCCCCCGCGGAAACCGGCAAAAACAGGAAAGACATGCCCCACAACAGCCGCTGCCCCCAATATTAATTGAAAATTGACAAATGCATTCGTCCCGGAAACGAATATAGGCGACAACAATGCAAGCTTAACCGCCGCAAAGCCTTTGAATACATCAATCAACAATACCGGAATTCCTGTCTTGACGCCCAACACACGCATCGTATTGGTTGCTCCGGCATTCTTGCTACCATGTTCACGTACATCAACACCTTTAAAGGCTTTGCCGATCCAGACAGCCGATGGAATTGAGCCGAGCAGGTAAGCTCCAATTACGATCAAAATATTTATTATCATCAGATTAATATTTAAAGTTTCAAGCTTCAGATCGAACAATGTTGCATCATCTAAAATCTGAAAACGGAAACTATTATTGGATTCTTTTTATGGAATGTAATTGGTGTGTATACCGGTTTTCTGATTCCGAAAATATTCCCTTTTCGTCGAAACGGTCAATACGCACACTTCCAGATGCATGTATAATGCTGTTGGCGTCGCAGAGAATGCCTGTATGTACGATTTTCCGGTTATCATCACAAAAAAAGGCGATATCATTTGTACGGACGACATTAAAAGCTACCTCCTTGCCCAACTGCGATTGTTGCGACGCATCACGCGGAAGCCAGTGGCCGGCCATGCGGCAAACTATCTGTACCAGTCCCGAACAGTCGATCCCGAAAAGGGTCTTTCCGCCCCACAGGTAAGGAGCTCCCAGATATTGAAGTGCAAACGCCACGAAACTATTGTTCTCAGGCTGTGGAATGCCACCTACAAATGTGTATTTTTCTCCGGCCAATTCGAATGATGAATTTTCCATTTGCGAAGGGAGCAAGCTACCGCCCGGCAGATGAATCCGTTTTCCGGCAACGGCACAAATAGCATATGGTGAACATACTACATGTGGGGCTGTTGTCACCGGGAAATCGCCGGGTATAGCGCTCACCATCTTTTCCGAAACCCATCCCTGGTAACCATCAATACCGGAACGGACATACAACCAACCATCCTTGTAATCGGATACCACAAATTCTTCACCAAAAAGAAGTTGCGATACCATTTCGCTCTTGTGCGAAGCCTCAGCCTTCATCGGGGCATTACCCAGCAAGCAAATGCCTAACGAATAGGGTTTATTCATAATAATTCGTAACTGCTGATTTGAACAGGAGACTGCAAAGTAGGCAATATTCTTTCGAGCAGAATACCATCGCGGTTGTCGTATTCATAACCAAAGGTCGCGCGAATTCCCATCAATATGAACTGCACAGCACGGTCGAGCGCAATGGGCAGACTGTCGCCCTGAAGAAGCGAGCCGGTGATGACGCTGGTGAAAGTGTCGCCTGTTCCGGGATAATGCGCCGGGAAATAGAGGCACGAAACTTTCCAGAAACGTTTGCTATGTTTCTCGTACGCGATGGTTGAGGTGGTTTTGGCCGACGTATCTTCGGGAACGCTGGTCACAATTACGACATCCGGCCCGCAGTCGGCCAGCATCACCAGGTATTCTTTCAGTTCGTCGAGGGGTACGATTTCCTTATAGGGTTTATCAAGTAGCATGAACAATTCCGTAAGATTCGGGGTAATCACTCCTGCTTTGCGGATAAGCACGCGCATCTGGGTAATCATTTCGTCGTTGAGCGAGGCATAGAGGCGGCCGTTGTCGCCCAACACCGGGTCAACCACCACCAATTGACCGTTACCAGCAAAATCGTCGATAAGGTTTGCAACAATATCCGACTGCCGTGGAGAACCGAGATAACCGCTGTAAATGGCATCGAACTTAAGGTCAAGTTGTTTCCAATGTTCCACAAACCGAACCATTTGGTCGGTCAAGTCGAAAAAAGAAAATCCGGGATATTGCGTATGCGATGATAGTACGGCTGTTGGCAACGGACATACTTGTATGCCCATAGCTGAAAGGACCGGAATAGCAACAGTTAACGAAACGCGCCCACAACCGGAAAGATCGTGTATAGCGGCTACCTTTTTTACAGGATTATGCATATTAGTCAAAATTATCAAATTTAGGACCGACAGTTTTACTGTCAGGCCTTACCTGCGATGCATCATCCAAATAACAATTTATTGTTTTTCAGGCTTATCTGCATCGCGCCGATTCCGCATCTTTTGCAACAAATAATTGCGGAATTCCATTTCGGCTACATACAAATTCATGACCTTACGTGCAGGTAATACCTTACGGAAACGAGCATCATATTCAACAGGAAGTTGCGATTCCTGTTGTTGTATGACAACCAGCCGATTGAGTAATTCTTCAAGCTGTTTGTCGCTGATTTTATCCGGCTCTTTCATGAATCGCCGGATAATAGATGCCCTTTCGTCGAACAAGGCTGTTCTTTTACCGTCCATCTCGTTATAGATAGGCCAAAAGAGCTGCGCTTCTTCGGTGGTTAACCCAATTTTTTCCGTAAAATAAGCAATCCGTTCTACTTGAATTTGCTCGCCCATGGCTTTATTGCGTGAACCTCCACGCCGTAACGGCGCATCCGGTTCCTGCGCCCCGGCTTGCAAAAGTAAGAAAAAACATAATATCGTACTAACAAATGTTCTGGTCATATCCTGAGATTTGATCGGTTTATGTTCAAGGTTGATTGTAAAATGCCATATTATCCATTGAGTTGGCTATGGCTATCACATTAATATTGTTACGCTCAAGAAAATAGATAATGGCTTCGTCTTCTTCGGAAATATCTTCTTCATCAGCATCAAAAGATTCGGGCATATTTGCGTTTAACGATTCGGCGAGAAAAGTTGTTTTATCCGAAGCATAAAACCATTGGTAAAATGCATCGTCGTCTATATTCACTTCGGCAGTCACAGTTTGCCGGTCGGAATATGCCAGATAAAGGGCTGCTGTAACAAAAATGAATACTAAACAAGCTGCCGCTACGACCAATGTCTGGTAAAGATTGATCCTGAAAGTACGGTGACCCTTTACTGCCGGATGGTATTCTTCTTCGATATTAGCCATGATGCGTTCCTGCAAGGAATCAAAATATCCTTCGGGCACCCTGAATGGATTTTCCTTATTGAAATGATCGTTTTTCATAGGATGATTAATTTACAGGTCTGGTAAGATTTTAAGCTTTCAAAGACCAATATGTTCAAAATAATCTTTTATCTTTTTTACTGCATGATGGTAGGACGCTTTCAATGCCCCTACCGAGGTTCCCAACACTTCGGACATATCTTCGTAGGGCATTTCATCAAAATACTTCATGTTAAAAACAATTCTTTGTTTTTCGGGCAAAGCAAGTACTGCTTTCTGCAACTGGAGCTGTAATTCGTCACCCGAAAAATATGGATCGTGATACAGGGATTGTGCCAGTTGGTTTTCGACATCTTCCAGCGGTTGCATATATTTAGTGCGCCGCTGGTTGAGGAAAGTGATGGATTCGTTGGTGGCAATCCGGTAAAGCCATGTATACAATTGCGACTCTCCCCGGAAAGTTTCCATGCCCTTCCATGCCTTTACAAATGTATTTTGCAATACATCGTCCGTATCTTCATGCACAATCAGCATCTTACGGATATGCCAATAGAGACGCTCCTTATATCGCGCCACAATCCGGTTAAAAGCATCGTATCGGCTGCTTTCATTACGGAAAAGTACTAGCAATTCATCGTCACTAAATTCGCCCATCCGTTTGCCCCTTTACTACAAAAGAAGCTATTTTTATTATTTTGACCTAAAATCCGGGAAAAGGTTTAATGCTATTGCTTAATTATTCGGTAACCGGTATATCGGCCCTGTATTTACAGCCGGGTCTTCACCGATTTTAATGCCTTCCAGACTAAAGGTACATCCGTTACCATCAGAGAATAGTATTTGGTAAGTACCCACTGTTAAGCCGGGAATGGCTGCTTCTCCTGCTGTAATTGGAATTGGAGTGACATTGCTGCCGAGGCTATAGGTAAGAGGTGTTGTACCGTTGACTTTTACACGAACACTGCCGCTTCCGATATCGCCGCAAGAGGCGTTGGTTGTTCCGATCAGGTAAACAGACAGCCCTGCTGTATTTGCAATCCGGATTGTATCGGACGTTTCGCAACCGTTGGCATCCTTGGCATAGACTTGATGTATACCTGCGTCAATGCTCACGATAGCCGATGTTCCCGACATGGCGACCCAGCTTTGACCGTTCAACCTGTAGCTGTAGCCTGGCGTTCCACCTGAAAGTGTAATGCTGGCTGTGCCTTTCTTGTTGCAATCGGCGGGTGTTACTTGGACCAATGCGATGCTTGGTCGGGCAGTTGCTTTTATCTGCACGTCGCCTGCCGTGGTGGTACAGTTAGCCGCATCCTTTATGGTAATACTGTATGTGCCGGCTGCAAAGTTAGCGCCGATAAGACCTCCGGACGGCAGCGCCGAATAACTGCTGCCATTCACGCTGTATTGGTAGGGCGCTGTGCCGCCAGTAATCGTGATACGAATAGCGCCGTCGTTACTGCTGCATGTTGTCGAACCGGTAGTTTGAGCGGTGGCACGGAGGTTACTGTTATACGGCGAAAGGCTTACAAGATCGCTGATGGAAACGCCACAAACATTGGAGCCTTTGTCCTTTAGATATACCCTGTAGTCGCCAACGGGCAAGTTCTCGATAATGCCGAAAGCCGGGAAATCTATGAAGGATGCGCTGTTATCCAAATTGTATTCGTAATTACCGCTACCTCCCGATACAGCCAGCCTGATGCTTCCTGTACTGGTTCCACAATTAGGTTGTTCGAAAATAGCGATGGAAGTTAATTGAACAATCTTATTTACAAACACACTGAAGTCAACTTCGTTTGCCGGC
>JAVBSH010000185.1:0-23910 GCA_031547085.1 Bacteroidales bacterium | reverse complement strand
CTGCGAAAGGTTAAAGCAAGAACTCGGAAAGCTTTGGAAGAGAAGATCGCGGGTGCGTTGAGTAGCATTACCGTATCTGACATTTTAGGTTGGTTCGCGGAAGATGGGTATAGTACATAATAAATTCAATTGCTATAAAATGAAAATAGTTTTTCTGGATGCTTCAACCATTGGCGAAGTACCCAATATGGACGAAATACGATGCCTGGGCGAATACGAAGAGTATCCTGTTACCACGCGGGAGCAACGTGTGATACGGCTTAGCGGTGCCGATGTCGCAATTGTAAACAAGGTGGTGATCGACCGGGAAGTGATGACTGCATGTCCCAACCTGAAATTAGTGTGCGTGGCTGCTACAGGCCTGAATAATATTGACTTGGTTTGTGCTACGGAAAAAGGTATTGAGGTGAAGAATGTTGCCGGATACTCTACCAACAGTGTGGCGCAGGTTACTTTCGCCTTGATTTTGGAATTGCTTACCCGCACACATTATTATAACCGATACATCCGGAGCGGAGAATATTCGCAAAGCCCTATTTTTACTCATTTAGGCCGACCATTTTGGGAGATTGCCGGTAAGCAATTTGGAATTATCGGCTTAGGAACAATCGGCAAACGAGTGGCAAATATCGCCGAAGCATTTGGCGCACATGTCTGTTATTACTCCACTTCGGGTAAAAATTTAGACAATCCTTATAAACATTGCAGCCTCGATGAATTGTTACGTACTTCCGATATTGTATCCATTCATGCGCCACTGAATGAGCGGACGCATCACCTGATCGGCATGCCTCAACTGCGGTTGCTGAAACCGTCGGCTTTGCTGGTAAATGTGGGACGTGGCGGCATTGTCCACGAACAAGCTTTGGCCGAAGCCATTGATTCGGGAATCATTGCCGGGGCGGGATTTGATGTTTTCACCCAGGAGCCTTTGCCTGCAGGTCATCCGTTTCTCACCATGCAGGACAAAGAGAAATTGTTGCTGCTCCCTCATATCGCCTGGGCAAGTATAGAGGCGCGGACACTTCTGGTTTCCCGGATTGCCGGGAACATCAAAAATTTTGCAGGTAAATGAATGGATATTTAGTGTGATTTTACAAGGGAGAGCATATGACAATAATGATTGTCGGATATTTTACCCAATGCTTGTGGACTGAACAGTTCGGCATAGCGTCTCGCTATACCGGAGCTAAAAGCAAGGCTCCTGCCTTGCAAATATGGAAAGCAGGAGCTTTCCTTTCAGCATGGCGGAGTCTGAAGACTCCGCCGAACACTGCCGCGCAATCAATAGGAATAGTATCCGATAATCACATAACAATTACATCAAAAGTAGCCGTATTCAGGCGGATATAGCGGAAATACCACCATTTCAAATGTTTGCATATTATGCTAATAATCAATTTTTTGTACACTTCGTAGTGATCATTTATTCAAAAAAATGTACAATAATTTCAAAAAAAGCAAACAAAATCGCGGTTTTCTCGTAAAAAGCAGTAGCGAATAATTTATTTAATCATCAAATATGAGTTCAGCAAGCGAAGAAAAGATCAAAAATGCATTCAACGATAAAAGTTGGAACGAAATAAAAACGGAAGACTCCTGGCGTATCTTCAAAATCATGTCCGAATTTGTGGAAGGTTTTGAGAAACTGAGCCGGATAGGGCCTTGCGTCTCAATTTTCGGTTCGGCGCGTACTCCGCCCGACCACAAATATTATAAAGTTGCCGAGGAAATAGCGTTCAAACTGACGCAATTCGGTTATGGTGTCATCACTGGCGGCGGCCCTGGTATCATGGAAGCCGGGAATCTTGGCGCCATGCGCGGTAAAGGCCGTTCTGTAGGATTAAATATCAACTTGCCTTTCGAACAATCGGCCAACCTGTTTATTGACCCCGATAAGTTGATCACTTTCGATCATTTTTATGTGCGGAAAACCATGTTTGTCAAATATGCGCAGGGGTTTATTGCCCTGCCCGGCGGATTCGGTACCATGGACGAATTGTTCGAATCGTTGACCTTGATCCAGACAGAAAAGATAGGACAATTCCCGATTGTACTGGTTGGAAAATCATATTGGGAAGGTTTGATTAGTTGGATGCGCGAAGTGATGTTAAAACAATATGGTTACATAAACGTTAATGATTTAGACATTTTTACGATAGTAGATGATGCCGACAGCGCTGTAGAAATCATTAACAAGTTCTATTCAAAATATTTATTAAGTCCAAATTTTTAATCCGTTTGTGTATCACATAAATACATTTTGTGTATTTTTGTTCCGTCTTTTGAAGTGAATCATTCATAATATTGCTATGAATCGTTTTTTTACACTGATAGTTGCAGGCTTTCTATTCATTGCTATCTCGTCATTCCTCAATGGCGGCGTTACGGTGAAGATGGAAGTGCCCGATGTTATTGATGCCGGTACGGAAATCACGGTCAATGTTACCATTCATAAAGGTAAATTGACGGGTTTTGCAAGGTTTCAACAGGATTTGCCATACGGGTTCACGGCTGTGGTCAAGAATTCTGCCAATGCCGATTTCAGTTTCCAGGATCAGAAAGTACGGTTGATTTGGTTGCGGGTTCCCGATGCCGAAGAAATCAACATTTCGTATACCCTCATTGCCAATGAGCGGCTGAAAGGAAAAATCGACCTGAACGGGCGTTTTTCATACATCGAAAACAACGAACGTCATTCTGTCGACCTGCAGCCCCAGATGCTTGCCATCAATCCTTCGCCCAATGTCGATCCGGCTTTGGTTGTCGATGTGCGCGATTATGCAAAGATGGTCGACTCCAAAGTTTTGGCATCGGCACCGCGAGTGGTTTGCCTGCGCCAGGTGCCTGTTTGGATGCAGGAAGACAACATGTTCCTGGTGACCCTGCTGGTGAATAAGGAAGCTATTCAGAAATTTGCAAAAATAGAAGAAAACGTTCCGGAAGGATATACGGCTGCCAACATCGACAGCAAAGGCGGCATCTTTACATTTAAAGACCAACAGGCTAAGTTCATCTGGATGGATTTGCCGGCAGAGCCTTATTTTACGGTCACATATAAGCTGATACCCGATGAAGGTATGACTGTTGACAGGTCGAAGATGCAGGTTGCAGGAGCATTTTCATATATGGTAGGCGACAAAACCATGACAACCGATATTATTGAAAGGGATGAAAGGTTGGCCGGGTTAAGCCAGAGCCAGGTGGATGCGATACTGAAAGGTATTGTTCCCAGTGCAATGGAACAACCGGTGCTGATTGCTTCCGCCACAGATGCTACTCCGTCCGAAGTTGTGGCATCCCAGGGAACAGTTTCGTCCACCTCTGCAAGAAAACCTGTTGTTGCCAACGGAAATGCAGGCGACATGCTGACACCCGAATCGGGCGTATATTACCGTGTACAAATTGCGGCAGGACATAAGCCGGTGAATGCGCAGCGCTTTTTCAGGAAGTACAAGTTAGATTACTCCGTGATGAAGGAAATGCACGACGGCTGGTTCAAATATTCGGTCGGTTCGTTTGCCGAATATAAGGATGCCCGCGATTACAGGGTGCACTTGAGCAACACCTCCGCCCTCAATGATGCATTCATTGCCGCATACAACAACGGCAAGCGGATCACCGTGCAGGATGCCCTGATGGCGTTGAATCAAAAATGGTATAAATAAGCTATTGTATGAATACATTCAAGAAGCTGGCACTCACTCTTGTGGGGATTATGGCGGGATGGTTTTTGGCTTATTCGCAGGACGATAAGGAAATTGAAGACTTATTGAGACGCGAAGTGGAGGTCGAATTTCCTGTGTATATGCCCGTATTGGGGGTCGGTACAGGGTATTTCAATTTCTACGGCGATGTGAACGATTCGTACCGGAGCTATACGGTGGGAAAACCGGGGCTTCGCGTCAATGTGGCCACTTTTCTGGGGAAAAAGCATTATTTTAAGGGTAACCTGGTGTTCATGATGGGCGACATTGCCGGAACACAGCGTTCGGCGGCCGATACCAGCAAGAACCTGAATTTCCAGTCGAGCATCTACAGTTTTGGTTTCAATTTTCATTACAGCTTCAAGCCGTGGTTGAAAGGGAAATATTTTGAACCGTTTATCTCTGTGGGGATCGAAACCTTGCAATTCGCCTCGAAGGCCGATTATTCGTACGCTTATAACGGGAACGATTACCAATATTATTACTGGGGGGACGGCACGATCCGTACCGCACCCGAAGATATTGACCCGAATGCATCCATCATCCGCCACCGCGATTATATTTATGAGACCGACCTTCGTAAAGCCGATCGCAGTGGACTGGGTAAATACAGCCAGTTTGCAGTAGCAATTCCGGTTGATATCGGGATTGATTTCAACATTTCCGAACGTGTGACCCTGCGTGCAGCCACTTCATTGCATTATGCTTTTACCGACCTGATCGACGATTTGTCGTCCAAGTCGAAAAGCCCGGATTACAAGGGTAAGTCAGGGAACGATATGTATACATTTACTTACTTGTCGCTTCACTTAGATCTATTTTCTTCTGATAAAGTCAAAATCGTGGAAGGCTTATTTGCGAATCTTGACGATTTTGACGATGCCATGTGGGACGATCAAGATGGTGATGGTGTTTTCGACGGATGGGATCAATGTCCCAACACCCCTGAAGGTATTCCTGTTGATACGGTCGGGTGTCCCTTCGATAGTGACGGTGACGGTGTTCCCGATTATCTGGATCGCGAAGTGTCGCGTCCCGGAGCTATTGTAGATGAATACGGTGTAGAGGTCAGTGAAAACACAGTGATTGAACTTATGAACGCGCAAGCCATACGAAGAAATGATGTGGAATCGTACCTGTTGATGCAAAAAGTCCAGAATAAGACGCGCCGGGGCGATCCGTTACCAATACCCGATAAATTCAAACTAGTGGACATCGACAGCGATGGATACATCTCCTTCGATGAGTTGTTAAAGGCTATTGACAATTACTTTGATAATAAATCGGACTTTTCGCCGGACGATATTAAAGAATTGAACGATTTCTTCTTCGAACAATAAAAGATAAAGGCAGCCGCAATGGTTGCCTTTTTTAATCCTGTGCTGTGAGAGACGGTTGATGAATCATATCTTTGGATTTGATTACATCAAAATTGTTTTTTTTGGTTTTCGGCTTGGCAAAAAACAGCTATCTTTGCAGATTGTAAGTGTAAAATAGAAGCATTCTGAATGAATAAATCTTCTGAGCCACCAGTTTCGCTGACGCGGATAGCCATGACCATCGGTGCAATAACCGCGGGGTTGATGCTTATTCTCTCTGCCATTCCCGGTTTGCAGATTCTCAGTTGGGGCGCTTTTGTAGGTGGCATATATTACAGTATGATACGTTTCCGGAAGGAAACAGGAGGGTTTATCAGCTACTCCAAGGCGTTGGCTATGGGTGTGCAAACGGCCTTTTTTGCATCCCTCATTATGGCTTTTATTTATTATATGACTGCCCAAACGGATCCGTTGACCATCAATGCGTATCTCGAAGCCATCGAAAAAATGCTTCAATCATATAATTTGCCTTCGGGAACAGCCGAAAGTATGATGCAGCAGATGCGCGAAGTGGTGACGCCGATTTTTTTGGCTATTGTAGCCATATTGACATATAGCATGACCGGTTGCCTTATAGCGCTTATTTGTGCACTTTTTGTTAGAAATAACCATATACCAAATCAATCGCTGAATTCCTGAATCATGAATCTGTCTATTGTCACGTCCCTGTTCAATGAATCGGAATCGATACCCGAACTCGTCGCCTGGATCGAACGGGTGATGGACGAACATGGGTATAGCTATGAGATCATCATGGTGGACGATGGCAGCAGGGATAATTCGTGGCCGGAAATTGAGCGGCTGGCCGGAAATAACCCTCACATCCACGCCATACGGTTTAGGCGCAACTATGGCAAATCGGCAGCTTTGTTTTGCGGATTCAAAAAAGCAAAGGGTGATGTGGTAATCACCATGGATGCTGACCTTCAGGATAGCCCTGACGAAATTCCTGAGTTGTATGATATGATCGTGAAAGACGGGTACGATATGGTATCGGGATGGAAAAAGAAACGGCATGACAATAAAATCACCAAGAATTTTCCATCGAAGGTCTATAATGCAACTGCCCGGATGATGGCCGGCACCAAGCTCCACGATATGAATTGCGGGTTGAAAGCATACCGCAATGTAGTGGTGCAAAATATCGAAGTGTATGGCGAAATGCACCGTTACATTCCGGTATTGGTTCTGAAGGCCGGATTCACAAAAATAGGCGAGAAGCCAGTGGAACACCGGGCGCGAAAGTATGGAACCAGCAAATTCGGGTGGAACCGTTTTATCAACGGATTCTTGGATTTGTTGAGTATCCTGTTCATTTCCCGTTTCGGGAAAAAGCCGATGCATCTTTTCGGTTTGCTGGGAACGTTGATGTTCCTGTTGGGATTATTATCGGCTGTTTGGCTTGGCGCACAAAAGTTGTATCATGTGCATCACGGCATTAAGGCAAGCTTGGTGACGAGTAGCCCTTATTTTTACCTGGCGCTCACGGCGATGATTATAGGAACACAACTGTTCCTGTCGGGATTCCTTGGCGAACTGATTTCCCGAAATTCGACAGAACGAAATGTATATCAAATAGATAAAGAATTCTAATCATAACCACACACACAAAGACGAAAGAAGTGAAAAGAATCATTTATTGTTTCAGCGCCATCTGCTTTTTGTTTCTTGGCACAGAAATGAAAGGGCAAACGGACGCATCTATCAAACAGGCGAAACAGACAGCAAATGATGCAAGCGGTGCTTTCAGGGCATACCAACGGTTTATCGACAATGACAGTGTCCATTGGCTGTGGGGTGGCGATGCTGCGTTATCGTTCAATGCCACCAGTCTCACCAATTGGGTGGCCGGCGGCGAAGACCAGATAGGCGTTCGTCCCACCGTCAATTTATTTGCCAATTATAAGAAAGGTAAACGCACTTTCGAGAATTATGCGACTCTTGCATTTGGAATCCTGAAAACCGGCGAACGGAAAGCGGTGAAAAATGACGACAGGTTGCATTATACATCTAAGCTGGGGCACCAAATATCCCCAAAATGGTCCTATACGGCTGCATTCCTGGCGCGTACGCAATTTGCTCCCGGCTACAGGTATTCGGGCGAGCATATTACGGCCAAGTTGAGCGATTTCCTTGCGCCGATTAATATGTACCTTTCTGTGGGGCTTAGTTATAATCCGCATAAAAGTGTTTCGTGCATGGTTTCGCCGGTTATGGGAAGGGCAATATTCGTGCGGTCGGATAGTTCGACGGTAATTGCCACCGCCGGTTTGATGACAACTGAAAAAGATGCCAGCGGAAACAATATCCAGGTACCCCACCATTCGCGATATGAGTTTGGTGGAGGCGCATTGATCACATTCAATGGTAATCTGTTCAAGAATAAAGTTACTTATAGTTCGCAAGTGGAGTTATTCTCCAACTATATGGAAGACCCTGAAAATGTGGATGTTTATTGGACATTGACTTCAAGAATATTGGTATACAAGAACATTACGGCCGATTTGCGGATTAACCTGAAGTATGATGATAACCAAAAAACAAAGGATGAAACAACCGGCGAATTGAGGGGTGCTAAACTTCAGGTCTTAAGCTTCCTCGGAGTCGGATTGTTTTACCAGTTTTAAATAACGATGTAATTATCTTTGACAGGAATAGAGATGTCCGGATTACTGCAATTGACACATTACAAGCGGTTTACTCTATTATTGTTGTTGTGCGTGCTTGGCAAAGTTTCCGCACAATATCAAATTCCTTTCGTGAATTATACCATGAAAGAGGGTTTGGTACAAAATCAGGTACGCGATATTTGCCAAGACAGTAAAGGTTATATCTGGATTGCCACAGCGGGAGGTGTATTGAGGTTCGATGGTAAAAATTTCAGGAATTTTACCGTGTCGGACGGACTTCCGGTAAATACGGTAACGGCTTTACTGGTCGACCGGAAGGATAGGATATGGATGACTACTTATGGCGGCGGATTAACGGTTTTCGACGGGAAGAGCTTCCATACCTACATGGCTAAAGATGGACTTGTTACCAATAGTTTCAATATCAGTGGATTTGAAAAATTCCTAATAGAAGATTCCCAGGGGAATATCTGGTGCAGGACAAATGATGAAGGTATATCAGTGGTTGAAAAAGATACAGTAATTACCTACAATGTAGATAACGGACTGGTTAGTAACGCTGTAAATTGCTTTATCGAAGACAGGCAAGGTCGCATGCTGTGCGGAACAAAAGCGGGATTGTCGGTTATCGAACACGGACAAATTACTAATTATACTTTCGGACTCGAACCGTCAGCCAATAATATTACCGGCATAGCGATGAATCAAGCAGGTGAAATATGGATTGTTGTCGAAAAAGGATGTATTGCACAATTCATAGATGGGATTTTCAAGTATTACACGATTTCCAAATCCTGTAAATTTGTTACTGCCAAATTCGATTCGCACAACCTACTATGGATAACCACTGCTAATGATGGTATTTACACTTTTGCCGATCAAAAATTTTCCAATATTTTCGAACCCGAATACCCGGTTATAAAGTTATTTGAAGACAGCCGGAATGGTATCTGGCTCCAAACTCAAAGAAATGGCATATATCATTTCGATCATCAAACACACAAATATTACAATACCAGAAACGGTCTGGTGGATGATTTAGTTACATGTATTTTTGAAGATGAAGAAGGGAATATATGGATTGGTACAAACAGTGGTATTTCCATGTATGGAAAAATTATTTTTGAAATACTGACGACTGAGTCTGGTCTTCCCAATAACCATATTATATCGGTAGCGGCAGATAGGTTGGGAAATATTTGGTGCAGCCCTGACAGCAGGGGGATTATGAAATTTGACGGACGACAAATGGTGTTTTATGAGTCGTCAAACAAAGGGACTGCAACCAATTCCATCGTGTGTATGGAACCCGTTAAGGATAAGTTGTTGCTCGGCTCCATGGGGGCAGGCACCGGTTATTTCGAAAACGGGAGGTTTGTTTTCAGCCCTATCCGGGGCGAAGAAGTAGTGTATAAGATCGTTGCTGTAAATGATCATGAGTATTGGGCAGCTTCGTCAAAGGGATTGCTCCATGTATGTGACGGAAATGGAAAGTATTATACTGTGGATGATGGTTTGATAGATGATTTGGTATATTTTCTGGCCAGGGACAGTAAAAACCGTATATGGTGTACCACAGCATCAGGACTTTCTGTCTTCGACGGGGATAAATTTACCAATTATACTATTGATAATGGTTTGCCGAATAATTCATGTACGGATATCGCCATTGACAAAAATGGTATCGTATGGCTGGGGACTGAAAATGGTTTGTGTAAAATAACCGAAACAGACAACCGGTTCGATTTTAAAGTATATACGGTGAAGGATGGGTTGGCGGATAATTCCATCAACATGGTGCATGCCGACCAAAGCGACCGTTTGTGGGTGGGACATGTGAAAGGGTTGAATACAGTTGACCTGAAAACGGGCGATATCCGGCATTACGCCAAGGAAGACGGCTATATGCCGATGGATTGTTATATGGGCGCCGCTACCACCGACGCAAAGGGCAATGTGTGGATCGGTACGATTGCCGGATTGGTGAAATACAATCCGGAAGCCGATCAGAAACGGACATCACCGCCACGGACTTATATCAGCAGTATCAGCCTGGTTGATGGGGAGGATATCCTGCAATATGCCGACAGCGTTTCTTCACAAAACGGTTTACCTGCAAATCTTGTCTTGCCACATAACCAGAATGGTATCCGGATTGATTGGATCGGGATACATTTTACGATTCCCGCTAAAAACAGGTATCGGTTTATTCTTGAAGGGCATGAAAAAACGTGGCATGAGATGAGTACCGAAACATCCCGCGAGTACCAGTTGCCACCCGGCGATTATACCTTTAAAGTGATGGCATGCAACAACGACGGGATATGGAATACCGATGCGGTAACCTATTCCTTTGTTGTACGTCCGCCATGGTGGGCCACTCATGTGGCGTATGTTGTGTATGTCGTAGTGGCAATTATTTTGATATTCCTATATGTGAGATGGCGGGAACGCAAACTGGTTGCTGAGAACCGGTTGCTGGAAGAAAAAGTGCATGAACGGACAATAGAAATAGAAATCCAGAACCAGAATATTATCGAAATCAATAAAATTCTGAAAGAACACCAGGAGGAACTGATTGTGCAACGCGATATGGCTGCCGGACAGCGTGACCAGATTGCCGAACAACGGAGGGAAATAATGGACAGCATTCATTATGCCAAGCGCATACAAAAGGCTATTATGCCTGGGTCTGAGGTGATGCACCAGATTGTTCCCGATCATTTCCTGTTTTTCAGGCCTCGCGACGTCGTTAGCGGCGATTATTACTGGGCTACGCGGAAGGGAAATAAATCGGTGATCGTGGCAGCCGACTGTACAGGACATGGTGTCCCCGGAGCGTTGATGAGCATGATTGGTATATCGTTTCTCAATGAGATTGTGTTGAAACAAGAAATGGGAAAAGCTTCGGATATACTCAACGAGTTGAGAACCAAAATCAAAACCATACTATCGCAAACCGGTGCTGTCGGTGAGCAACGTGACGGGATGGATGTGGCGCTCTGTATCATCGATTACGAAGCGATGGAACTGCAATATGCCGGGGCGTACAATTCGCTGTATGTGATACGCAATGGAGAACTGATTGAATATAAGGCCGACAAAATGCCGGTGGGAATACACATTGGGGAGGAAAAAAACTTTACCAATCATGTCGTTTCATTGGAAGACAATGATATGTTGTATATATTTTCCGATGGATACATTGACCAGTTTGGAGGCGAGAACAGCACAAAATTCAAGACACTTCCGTTTAAAAAATTGTTGGTCAGTGTGTCAGAATTACCGGTAGAACAACAGAAAGAAAAATTGATGGAGGCGCACGAAAACTGGAAAGGTGAAGAAAAACAGATAGATGATATGATTGTGATTGGAATCAGAATTGACAAACTGTAAAATGACTCTACCGGTAAAAGTTCAAAAACATCGCATTGGGGATTTGACCAAACAACATTTTGCATATATTTGTGACAACTTTCACACTTATGTGAAGATGATTTTCAAACATTTGGCATAAAGTTGATGTTGTTACAAATATCGTTTCTTAGTATGGGTTTTGTCGACTGGCTCGAAAAAAGGCAGGCGCCATGCCTTTATAAATCCATGCTGGGAACCGAATGTCCCGGTTGTGGCATGCAGCGTGCATTCATTGCACTACTGCGGGGCGATTTGTGGGGAAGCCTTAAACTTTATCCGGCTTTGATCCCTACCATCATGTTGATGACATTTTTAGTAATCCATATCTTTTTCAGATTCAAAAACGGGGCTAAGATACTTTTGTACATGTTTATCATCAATACAGCAATTGTTGTTACTTTTTATATATATAAATTAATCATTTAAAAATTTCATTTATGGATAATTTTGACCAAACCAAACCTATGGAATTGCCTAATGGAACCACATCGCTGGTACTGGGTATCTTATCTATTTCCATGTGCTATTGCTGGTTTCCGACAGGCCTTATTTTGGCCATCATCGGCCTTTCGATGGGAAATAAAGCAGTTAGTATGTACAATGCCAATCCGGGCATTTATTCCGATGTTTCGTACAAAAATGCCAATGCTGGAAAAATTTGCTCTATTATTGGAATCATATTGGGGGCACTGACGCTTCTTTCGACAATCTTCACATGGTCGACAACAATTAATATGTTGAAAAACTTGTCGAATTTGTCGGATATATATAATTTCTGATTCAAAGAATAAAACGGATCTGTCTAAAAAGTCTATTTTCGAGCTTCGGTTTAGCCGTTACCTTTGATTTTTTAGACAGTTTCATTTAACTCCGATCATTATTCAATATATTAATAACTATCATGGAAATCAAGGGAAGATTAGTAAAAGTATTGCCTGCTCAAACCGGGCAAGGCAAAAACGGCGAATGGAAAAAGCAGGAGTTTGTCATTGAACTGGATGGCACCTATCCTAAAAAGGTCTGTATTTCTGCGTGGGGCGATAAAGTAAATGTAGCTTCACTGGTTGAAGGCAGCATATTGAATGTTTCCTTCGACATCGAAAGCCGCGAATTCAACGGTAAGTGGTACACCAATGTAACAGCCTGGAAAGTGGAAGTCGCCGGCGATACACAGCAAGGCGCTCCGTCTATGCCACCAATGGAAGCCTATCAACCGGACATGGATTTGCCTCCGATGAAGGATGACCTGCCTTTCTAAAAAAACAAAAGATTTGTCAACTTCTTGAAAGTTGACAAATCTTTACTACAACTAACATCTGCTATTCGTGGTTATCCGGTAGGATTATTTGTTGTTTTGCAACGTGGTAAGCACTGTATAATTCTGCAACTTACCATTTTTATCGTATGTCTCGCTACGGATAATACCGGCATTTGGGGCGTACCATTCAACACCTTTATAACGGGTTGACTTTTTGTTTTGATAAGACTCGAAATTGAATGAGATCTTAGCAGCATGGAATGTTCCCGCAGGTGTGGTCACATCTTCGTTCTTTTCGAACATACGGTCGTACACCCTGACGGATATAAAATTCTTCTTGTCTTTTTTCGACTGTACGGTATACTCACCACCAGTCATGGCAAGTTTTCCGTCATAAGCCTCAAGATCGGTGAACATATCCGGATAATCCAGAAAGTCGCCAACCAGTTCGGTGTCGGATCCCAACATTTTCATTACATCAGGGGTCAAAGCCCTGTTGGACATGTTCATATAGAACGTACCACCGTCGCAACGCGCTATGATCTCACCCTGGTCAATCACTTTATCCTTGCCGTCAGTCATGGTGAACCCGATGATGAGTTCATCGCCCGATTCATAACCATATACTTTGTTGACCCGGTAAGTCATTGTACTCAAGAGTTTATTTGCAGCATCATAATTTTTGCTGATCAAAATGGCACCCTCCTTGTTGGGGAAAAATTCCATGCAACCACCATAATTATCGTCTTGTGCTACAGATACAAATGTTGTTGACAACAATAAACAAATAATAAAAATTAAATTTTTCATGAACGTTTAATTAAAAAAGATTACTGATACACCAATACAACAATATTACCAGTATAAAAGTTCAGGCGAGACAGAAATAGACCGTAAGATAGCAAGATCGTAAGACTGTAAGATGGTAAGACTGTAAGAAAAGCGGAGTCCTAAATCTTACATATCTTACGGTCTTACATGTCTTACGATCTTATGGTCTAATTTCATTATATTTGCGGCCATGATTTTGAAATACCTAAAGCCTTTCATCTTCCAGATATTCATTATTGTTGTGCTGACTTTCGGGCAAGTGATTGCCGATTTATTGCTGCCCAACTATATGGCACATATTGTGGACGTGGGTATTGTGCATAACGACATTGCATTTATCCTCCGCGTGGGTGGCATAATGCTGCTGGTGTCGCTAGGTGGTGTCATTTGCGCGGTATGCAGTGGTTTTTTCGCATCGCGTACGGCATTGGCTGTTGGTAAAAACCTGCGGTCGTCGTTGTTTTCGCATATTACCAGGTACTCGCTTGCCGAATTCGACCAGCTCGGCACTGCTTCGCTCATCACCCGGACAACCAACGATGTACAGCAAATACAAACTTCCACATTCATGATCCTGCGAATGATGTTACGTGCCCCGGTGATGTGTATCGGCGCCATTGTCATGGCTATTCATAAGGACAGGGGGCTGTCGTTGATCCTGCTCGCAATACTTCCTATCATCATCGTCCTGATTTTGGTTGTCAGCCGTAAAGCCATGCCGTTGTTCCGGTCGATGCAACGAAAACTGGATAAACTGAATATGGTGTTGCGCGAAAACCTTGTTGGGATACGTATTATACGTGCTTTTAGCAGGGTAGGTTATGAAAAAAGACGGTTTGCCGCAGCCAATGAAGACCTGACCCGCACAGCCGTGCTTGTGAATCGGATCATGGCCGTCCTCGGGCCATCGATGATGCTGTCAATGAACTTGTTGACCATTGGTGTCGTATGGTTTGCATCCTTCCGCATTGATGCCGGCAGCTTGCAGATCGGCGACATGATGGCCTTCATCCAGTATGCGATGCAGATTTTCATGTCGTTGATGATGCTTACCATGATGTTTGTGATGCTTCCGCGTGCAATGGCTTCCGCCGAACGCATCAGGGAAGTGTTTTCGCTACAACCCGAAGTAGTCGATACAACCAATCCTGTTTCTTTCGCCGGCAAAAAGGGACATGTTATTTTCCGTAATGTGACCTTCCGGTATCACAATGCCGAGAACCCGGCTGTGAACAATGTTTCCTTTACCGCCAGCCCGGGAGAAACTGTTGCTGTAATCGGCGGAACCGGCTCGGGAAAATCGTCGCTGCTAAACCTGATCCTGCGTTATTACGATGCGGAAAGCGGCGAGATATTGGTTGATGGTACCGATATACGGCGAGTGACCCAGGAAAACCTGCGCGAACGGATCGGATATGTACCGCAACATGCGGTGTTGTTTTCCGGAACAATCAACGATAATATCCGGATTGGCAAACAGGATGCTACCGACGAGGAAATACACTATGCATGCACGGTAGCACAGGCTTCGGATTTCATCGGGCAGATGCCTGACGGTTACCGGACGCAGGTAGCGCAAGGAGGAACGAACCTTTCGGGCGGACAGAAACAGCGGTTGTCTATTGCCCGTGCCATGGTGCGAAAACCGGATATTTATGTTTTCGACGATAGTTTTTCGGCGCTCGACTTCAAAACAGATTCCCGGCTCAGGGCGGCGCTCAGGGACGAAACGCGCACCTCGACGGTAATCATTGTAGCGCAACGTGTGAGCAGTATTATGAATGCCGACAAAATACTGGTGATGGACAAAGGCGCAATCATCGGCGAAGGAACTCACCAACAGTTATTGCAGGCGAACGAAGTGTACAGGGAAATAGTGTTGTCGCAATTATCCGAAGAAGAAATCGTATAGTATGGCTCAGGACAATACACAACCGAAATATAATGCCCGGAGTGGGGGCCATGGAGGTCATGGTGGACCGCCGATGGTAGGCCGTGTAGCTGAAAAATCGAAAAACTTCAAAGGAACACTGCGAAAGCTTATTGTCTATGTGAGGCCGCAATACAAAGGTTTGGCCGCCGTATTTATATTCGCCGTTTTCAGTACCGTTTTTAGCATATCAGCCCCGAAAATCATAGGGTTGGCTGTGGACAAGATATATGAAGGCGTGGTAGACAAGATGAACCATGTGGCCGGTGCGGCTATTGATTTCCATTACCTTGGAATCATCGTATTGGTACTTCTGGCAATCTACCTGATGGCATCGCTTTTCAGTTATGCGCAAGAATATATCATGGCTGGCGTGTCGCAGAAAATTATCCAACGGATGCGTAACGATGTGAGCGAAAAGTTGCACCACCTGCCATTGAAATTTTTTGACACCCGGACCCATGGCGAAATTTTGAGTCGCGTGACCAACGATATTGACACCATCAGCAGTACCTTCCAGCAAAGCCTGACACAATTAGTTACTTCCCTCATCACCCTGATCGGCATTACCGCTATGATGTTGACCATTAGTGTCTGGTTGAGCCTGCTGACCTTCCTCGTACTGCCCCTCAGCATATCCATTACTGCTTTCATTGCCAAACGATCGCAGAAATACTACACAGGCCAGCAAGGTTCGTTGGGTAATTTGAATGGATTAGTGGAAGAGATGTATGGTGGACACAATGTAGTGAAGGCTTTCAACCTCGAGAAAAAGTCGCTGGAAGAATTTGATAGCACCAACCGGCAATTGTATTCCTATGGATGGAAAGCGCAATTTGTTTCCAGTATCATTTTTCCGTTACTCAATTTTTTAGGAAATATAGCATTTGTGGGAATCTGCATCGTAGGCGGTTACCTGACGGCTACCGGCCGGATGACACTGGGTAATGTACAGGCTTTTATCCAATATTCTCGCCAGTTCAACCAACCCATTGCACAGGTAGCCAATATTGTCAATATTTTACAGGCAACTGTGGCTGCTGCCGAAAGGGTTTTCGAAATACTCGAAGAACCGGAAGAATTACCCGATCCTGTTTTCCCAAAAGAGATCGAACAACCACAAGGCGCTGTCAGATTCGATCATATCCGGTTCAGTTACGATCCGGCGAAACCATTGATTGAAAATATCAGTATTGATGTGGAACCGGGACAGATTGTCGCCATTGTAGGTCCGACAGGTGCCGGAAAGACCACCCTGGTGAACCTGATGATGCGTTTTTATGAATTGGATGGCGGTCATATCACTGTTGACGGGATCGACATCACTGCCATGAAACGCAAATACCTGCACGGCCTTTTCGGGATGGTGCTCCAGGATACTTGGCTGTTCAAAGGTACCATCCGCAACAACATCGCTTATGGCAAGGAGAATGCCACCGAAGAACAAATCATTTGGGCCTCAAAGATGGCTTTGGCCGATGACTTTATCCGTAGCCTGCCAGACGGTTATGACACAATGATCAACGAAGAAGGCTCCAACATTTCGCAGGGACAAAAACAATTACTGACCATTGCCCGGGCAGTGCTGGTTAATCCAACCGTACTGATATTGGATGAAGCCACCAGTTCGGTGGATACCCGCACAGAGATATTGATCCAAAAAGCAATGAACGAACTGATGAAGGGACGCACCAGTTTTGTAATAGCACACCGCCTGTCCACCATCCGCGATGCCAACCGTATCCTGGTGATGAACGAAGGTACGATCATAGAACAGGGCACGCATACAGAGTTACTGGCACAAGGCGGTTTTTATGCGCAACTGTACAACAGTCAGTTTTCGGCGTAGTTTTGGAGAGTTAAAAAAATATTTTGAAAAAAAACTTAAATTCACAAGTCTCCATTTATTTTATCATTATTTTTGCTCCCGTAATACTCTCCTTGGTGTGAAACAAAAATTATAACATGGAGCGTATTTTGTCTGCCGGCAATGATGAAAATATCACATTAATAATCATACTGAACAGGCAATAAATCGGAAATATCGACGTTAATACCACAAAAGCGACATTGCATGCTCAAGCGCCCAGCCATTCCTGTTCTCATGCTTTCAGTGTACCTATTTTTTTCGTGTTCGCAGGATACGAATATGGCTACGTATACGGTGTCACAAGGCGACTTTACCAACGCCCTGCTTGTGGAAGGCGCTGTTGAACCGGTTCTTTCCACCACACTTACCAGTCCGAGATATTGCGACGGTGTGGTACAATTTCTTGTCGAAGATGGGATATATGTCGAAAAAGACCAAGTGGTGTGCATCATCGAATTCCAGGAACTCCAGAACCAGTACGACCAGATAACAAGTGCACTCGAGAATGCCGAAGCAGGCTTCAACAAGACAAAAGCCGACCTGAACATGCAGTATGCCCTGTTGGAAGCGCAAGTAAAAACCAACGAGGCCGACACAAAAATATCACAGATGGACTCGCTGCAATTAGCATTTGTGTCGCCCAAGCAAAAGATGATTAAAGAGCTGGAACTAAAACGGGTAAACATCGATAAAGTAAGGTTTGAGAAGAAACTGAAAGCGCTCAAGATTATCCAGCAATCTGAAATAAGAAGATGGGAATTAGAGATACAACGACTCAGTATGCGCGTACAATCCTCTAAGGATCAATTGGATGCCCTTACGATTAAAGCTCCACGGAGCGGATTGGTCATCAGGGCCAACTGCCGTCTTACCGGGAAAAAATACCAGGTGGGCGATCCTGTGTGGAGTATGATGCCGCTGATGATCATGCCCGAATTTAAAAATGTGAAGGTGAAGATCATGGCTTCGGAAACGGATTATAAGAATATAAATGTGAACGATTCGGTTTGCTACACTTTCGATGCCATGCCCGACAATGCCGGATTTGGAAAGATACTCAAAAAAGCGCCTGTCGGACAACCTTATAAAGAAGGCGGGAAAGTGAAATTCTTTGAAATAGAAGCATCCGTTGATAGTGTACGCTCCATACCCGAACCGGGGTTCACAGCCAATTGCCGCATCATACTGAAACAAACAAAAGGTGTAGTATCTGTACCCCAAATCGCAATATTTGAAGAGGATTCGATAAAAGTTGTTTTCGTCCGACGGAAAAGGGGATACGAAAGGCGGCAGATACTCACCGGCCTTTCATCTCCCAGGGAATCGGTCATCACTGCAGGATTAACGGATGGGGAGGTCATATCGCTTACCAAACCAAAGCCTTCGCTGGTAAAAGAACGGGTGGCATTGCCCGATTCGCTGACCAAAACACCCGGAACGTTACCAACAGCTCCGGATTCGGCTACTGTGCAGAAAATCTCCGGGATTGCCCCTGCACTGCCTCAACCATGATTTGTGACGTATTTTATCTGACTTTTTATCAATATAATCAATAAACACATGGGAAATAGTAATTTTGTAAAACTCCGCCACTTAGGCCTGTTTCTCCTGCTTGCCTTTTTTTCTTCCGCTTGCAAGGATAAGAATGCACAACAAGTGCCGATAGGAAAAGTAACGAAAGGTGTATTTTATATTGATATGCACGAAGAAGGCGAACTTGAAGCGGTGAATGCCATCAATATATCGTCGCCGTCCATTTCGTGGAGGTTTGGCAGCAATATGAAAATATCTTATCTGGTAAAAGATGGTACGGAAGTGAATGCCAACGATACGGTCATCATATTCGATCCCTCGGAAGTAAACAAAGGTATTACTGATGCCCAAGGCAGGCTTGAAATAAGCACCGCCGAACTGGAAAAAATTAAAGCTCAGCAGGAATCGGACCTGGAAGAGCTGAAGGCGGATTATGAAGTTACCCGTATTTCGCATGAGATTTCCAAAATCAAGTTCGAACAAGCCGAATATGAATCGGAGATCATGAAAAAACAGATTCAACTGAACCTTGAAAAAGCGGCGATAGCGCTCGAACGGGCAAAAGAACAGATTGATAACCGCATTAAAATCAATGTGGAGGAAATCAAGCAAAAAAACCTTTCTATTGAACAGGACAAAGCAAGGCTCGAAGAAGCGAACGACGCCTTGCGACAGCTCACTGTGACTACCCGTTCGCCGGGGATTGCCATCCTCAACCTCAACTGGAACAGCGGAAACAAATACCAGGTGGGCGATCAGGTATGGACAGGACAGCCGCTCATTTCACTGCCCGACCTGTCGCAACTCAAAGCTACTGTGAGAATCAATGAAGTAGACATAGCAAAGATACTCAAGGGATTAAATGTAGAAATAAAACCCGATGCATTTTCGGAAAGCAAGTTTACGGGGATTGTGAAAGAGGTGGCCAACCTGGCGGTGAACAAGGATGGTTCATCAAAAATTAAAGTGTTTCCTGTGGAGATTTACCTGAACGAAACACATAAAGACCTGTTGCCCGGCCTCACCGTAAGTTGCCGGATCATTGTGGATAAGCTGGAAGGTGTGCTGTATGTACCTATCGAAGCAATCCGTAGCGAAGCTGGAAAGAACTTTGTATATAAAAAATCGGGAAGCGGATATGAACGGGTTGAAATAGAAACAGGACGAAGTAATTCGGACTATACCATCATTGCAAGTGGATTGGAAGAAGGTGACGAAATAGCGCTGGTCGATCCGTTCCACGAAGCAAAAACCGGCGAGGAAACCACAACCACCGCTCAAAAGAATTGATGATGAAAACACACCGGATCATATTATTCGCCCTTGCTGCCGCACTGTTTCTTTTTTCGTGCGGAAATCGGGGTGGCGAAGACGCAAGCGAGGAAAAAACTCCCGGGGGCAAGACGATCATTGAGTCTGGCACGCTTGAAGCGATCAACAACAAACTGTTCATATTGCCCCGTTATTCGATGTACTGGTATGATATGAGAATCATCGGGATTGCCGAACACGGCACCATGGTAAACGAAGGCGATTCGATCATACAGATTGACCCTGCGGATGTCAACAAATTCATCCTCGAAAGGGAAACCAACCTTGAAACGCAACATGCAAACCTCGAAAAAATGCATGTATCGCAAGCTAACTGGATCAGCGACCTGGAATCGAAAATCAGGAGCGAAACGGCTTCGTTCAACCTGAAAAAGATCGAATTGGAATCGTCCCGTTTCGAGACGGAACGCCATCGCGCTATCAAACAACTCGAATTCAGGCAGGCCGAAATCAGTCTTGCAAAAGAAAAACGCAAGTTGGAACTTGCCCGGGTCATCATTGCCAATGATTCGAAAATACAAGATATCAGGATTTGGCAATTAAAAAATGACCTGGAGGTTTTTAAACGGATTGTTCCTATGCTCACCATACGGACTTCGGTGGCAGGAGTTTTCCAACGCGGGCGGAATATGCGCACTGGCGGGATGTTGAATGTGGGCGACATGGCCTATCCGAGTTACAGCATGGGCAATGTACCCGAACTGAAATGGATGAAGGTAAACACTTTCGTTAACGAGAATGATTTTCTCAGCTTAAAAACAGGGCAGAAAGTTGTTGTCCGCCTCGATGCATTACCCGATGTTAGCTTTAAAGGCGAGATATCGTACATTGGACGGTTGTGCTACCCAAGAGAGTACAATTCGCGGCAGAAAGTTTTCGATGTGGAAGTGAAGATGTTGGAGCCCGACGAACGGTTGAAGCCTGGAATGACGGTAAGTTGTGAATTTTTAGCCAATAATTGATCATGCACTATAAAGAGAATATTCGTTTAGCTATCAGCGGTTTAATCGATCACAAGATACGGTCGTTCCTCACCATGCTGGGTATCATTTTTGGGGTTGCATCGGTAATCGCCATGCTTTCGATCGGCGAAGGCGCCAAACGCGAGGCTATTGCGAAATATCAGGATCTGGGGGTGAATAATGTGATCATCCGTGAAAAAAAGCTTTCGGACGCTGAACTCGAAGAAGTCAGGGCGAAATTTTCGCAAGGCCTGTCCATTAAGGATGCAAGCACCATCAAGGAGGTTGTTCCGGGTATTGTAAAGATTGCTTCACAGGCGGAAATCGATACCGAAGTCAAGTTTGCGGATAAGTCCGTCAAATCGACAGTTATCGGAGTTACACCGAACTACTTGGGTATGATGAATTACAGGATCAAACAGGGTGAACTGATCAATGACCATCATCATGGACAGAAACTGAAAATATGTGTGCTGGGCGCAGGTGTTGCCGGCAATCTGTTCGGATACGAAGACCCGGTAGGAAAGATGATCAAAGTGGAAGACCAATGGCTCGAAGTAATCGGCATCCTCGAGCCGAAAACCCTTTTCACCGAAACAGTCGGCGAACTGGCAGCCAGGGATTTGAACACCGATGTGTATGTCCCCTTGTCGACATTCCTCAACAGGTTCAGCCGTGAAAACGTCCTTGCCAGTGAAATACAACAGATCACTGCGCAGGTAGATAATTCGAACATATTGGTGGAAGCTTCCAAGTTGATTGATGAGATTTTGAAACGGCATCATTTCAACAACAGCGACTACAATATTGTGATCCCGTTTGAATTGCTGAAACAGGAAGAAAAAGAAAGGCAGATATATAATTTCCTGTTGGGAGCAATTGCCGCCATTTCCTTGATTGTAGGAGGAATCGGTATCATGAATATCATGCTTGCAACCGTGATGGAACGGACACGCGAAATCGGTACGCGCCGGGCAATTGGCGCACGAAAGTCGGACATCATGAGCCAGTTTGTGTCAGAGGCTGTCGCCATCAGCATTGTGGGCGGTATCATTGGGGTTTTTCTCGGTATCACACTCTCGCTGACTGTGTCGCTATTTACGGACATTACCACTTACATCCGGCTGTATTCCGTCCTCATTGCATTCACCTTCTCGGTGATCGTTGGTATCAGTTTCGGCTACCTGCCTGCTAAAAATGCTGCCAACCTGAATCCGGTGGATTCAATGCGCTATGAATAAATGACCATATTCATTCATCATCCCAATAACACGTAATACCTGAGAATAATGAAAAAAATAATTCTTGCCATTTTCATTTCAACAGCTTGTTGTGCAGTACCCAGGGCACAGACCTATCATCTTTCGTTGGAAGAGAGTATTGAGATCGCCAAAAGTCAAAGCCATGACATACAAAGTTTGTTACAGGATAAGATAGTGTCTGAAAATGAGCTTAAAGCAACAACAGCCCGCCTAAGAACAAATGTAAACATGTACTTTGTGCTGCCCCAATACACAGAAACCATACGCGAGTGGGAAGACAGCGAGGGGATATCGTTCTTTCCCGTGAAAACCCTAAGGGGAACAGGTAACCTCAATATATCACAGCCTTTGCCAACGGACGGAACTATTTCAGTTTCGACCGGCTTGTCGTCTATCAACGACTACTATACCGACAAACGCGCCACTACATTCAACACCCGCCTCGGATTGAGTCAGCCGCTTAATTCCTTTTGGGGATACAATACCATCAAGTCTGAACTTAAAACAGCCCGCTTAAATTACGAACGCACCAATAAGGCATTGAAACGTGCAGAACTAAATCTGGTATACGATGTAAGCAGTTCGTATTACAATCTTCTCCAATTACAAAAAGGAGCAGAAATATCACAAATGAATCTGGAAAGACAAACCGAAGCTTACGAAATCTCTAAAAACAAGTACGAAGCCGGCCTGATACGCGAGGTAGAAAGCTTGCAAATGGAAGTTGATCTGGCTGATGCACAAAATAGTTACGACATGTCAGTTCAAGGCCTCAAGTCCTCCACCAATTCATTCAAACGACTACTTGGCTTGGAATTAGGAGCAACCGTAACGCTGAAAGGCGAAATGAACAATTATACCATTGTACATGTCGACCCGGACAAAGCCGTGGATTTAGCCATCAGGAACAGGTTAGAGATCCGGGACAGGGAAATCCAGATCGAGTTGCAACAACTTCAGATCAATCGGCAGAAATCATTAGGCTTGCCTCAAGCCAGTCTCGAAGCTTCATGGGAAAGAATTGGAGTAAGTAACCTGGAAATATCCGAAACCTTACCGAATTCGTTTTCAAGCTCATGGGACGATCTCAAGATTCGTCCTTCCAATTATCAGGTCGGATTGACACTTCGCATCCCTATTATCGATTGGGGAAGAAACAGGGCGCTGGTGAGAGCTGCCGAGGCAAGACAAAAGCAATATTATCTCAACAAAGAGGATGAAGAACGCGGTATCGAAGTAGAAGTACGCAATCTGGTGGCGAACCTCCAGACCACATTATCACGTCTTCAATTGTTGGAAAAGACTGTGAATGTGGCCGAAAAAAGTTATGCCATCACCCTCAAACGCTATACCGACGGTGATATTGACAGCCAAGCCCTTGCTTTGGAACGGAATCGATTGAACTCGGCCCAACAAAACCACCTTGGCGCGTTTGTGGCCTACCAATTACTACTTTCCGACCTTAACAGGAAAACTTATTACGATTTCCAGAAAGATAGTCCAATAGAATAGTTGTGATTTTTAGGTATAATTTTTGTACCTTTGCCCCGAATGTTTATTGGACGATTTTTATCAATATTTGTTACCAGTTTGTTACCCAACAAATAAAAACAAAAGATAAAGCACTGAAAATAAGCACACAATAATCCATTGGGGCTGTTTGGTTTTGACAGCAAGGTAAATGGGTATTGTAAGCATGCCGAGCCACGTGATATGTCTCGTAAATCCGGGTCACAAAACAATAAATGGCGAAAATAATTACGCTCTTGCTGCTTAATCGAATCATAGTAGATTAGCTT
>JAVBSH010000156.1:0-3174 GCA_031547085.1 Bacteroidales bacterium | reverse complement strand
CAGCCATATCCTTATATTGTATTGCCACAGGTTGAAAGCCGGTTTGGTTGTGTTGACCGGGGCGATACAGAGGAACAACATAGCTACGATACAGAATAGCAGATGCCGAATGATGATGTACGTGCTTTCATGATGGGGTGTAACCCAAAAATATACAACCATCAACGGAATGACCAACCAACCGGCGATTTTGCGCCAACCTCCACCGGTATCTTCAGCGAACAAACTGCATCCCATGGACAAAACAAATCCAAGCGGAAGCGCAAATGAAAATTGGAGAATATGGTCATAGAAATAACGGTCAAATCCCTTGTTAATGGTAAATACCAATACCATAAAATAAGCAAGGCTGAATAGAACAGCCAACGGGAAACGAAATACGGTTTGTTTGAGGTGTTGAATGGCATTGGGGAAGCTGAAGCTTTTCATGCTGATTTTATTAGAAAATATTTAATGACAAAAATACAAGATATTTTGATCATTACAGGGTGCGGAATGGAGACATCTTTTCCATCACGATCCTTGACTAACTAAACAACATTGAATGATCAATTATCAATTACTTGGTTGTTCGCTTTTGATAACTTCCTTTATTGATAATTTTTCTGATCGAATGGCTTTTATAAATTGGTCATAATCAATCTTTGTCTGTTCTGCATACGCTTTTGCAAAAGAGACCATTGCTTCGCCAAACCTGTCGCTTTTTCCCATATAGGCA
Source organism: Bacteroidales bacterium (assembly GCA_031547085.1). Classification (GTDB taxonomy): domain Bacteria; phylum Bacteroidota; class Bacteroidia; order Bacteroidales; family UBA4181; genus JAIRLS01. The sequence continues at coordinate 2,456 of JAVBSH010000156.1, read as the reverse complement.
TTGATGATTCCGGAATTACCGGTCTTGGCATGCGCTCTTGCCAATGTCCGGCCACACAGCCGGGCATAGGCTTCTAATAAATCAGCATTGAAACGTTCAATTTCAGGCGTTATTTTCTTGTCTTTCAGTTGCCTGAAATAAAAGTGCCGTCCGGCAGGCCCCGTGCTCCATCCCAGGAAAATATCGCTGGCTGCCTGTATCAATCGCTGTCCCTCTACAACCCTCTGACCATGATGTTCGTAAGGGCTTTTCGTCATGTATGCCTCCAGTACGCTTTCGCGGGCTTCTTTTACCTGGATGAATAAAGGCTCATCTTTTTCATACATCAACAAACCAACATAACAGCGCCTGCCAAAACTGCCGGTTCCAACAACCTACAATGCACGATCGGTAATCTTCAAATTATTGATAAAAAAACGCCGGTCGGGTAATAAGGTATCCAGATATCCATCCCAGAACGAAAGCAAGGTATCCATTACCTTGTCTAAGTCATAAGGATGGTATACAAGGGGTGGTTGTTCCGTAATCTCAAATTTACCCAGGACTTGACTGGTGATTTTATAAAATACTTGTTCGGGTGTACTTTTACCGGCCTTGGCAATGGCATCACTCAGTAGGCTTTTGGCTTTTTGATTTTTAGTGTTGTTGCGCAATGTGACAAGGTCGAACTTCATGTACCATAAGTCCAGCATACTCATTTCGCTGAATTTTCGTATGTTATCCTGGTACGAGCGGACAAGGGTGAATACAATATCTTCGGCAGTACTTTTTTTAATATCATGATCGTAGGCCGCCAGTACGAAGCTTGTGGCAAGACGTTTCAAGTCCCATTCCCAGGGTGCGGGATAGGTTTCATCAAAATCGTTGATATCAAAAACCAGCGTTCTTTCCGGCGTTGCATACCCTCCGAAATTCAGGAGATGGCAGTCGCCGACCGATTGTATTTTCAGTTCGGTGTGAGGCTGATGATGAAGGTCGTATGCCATAATACCTGCTGTGCCACGGTAGAATGCAAATGGAGATACACTCATTCGTTGATGCCGTATCGGTACGAGTTCGGGCAGACGATCATCGTTGGAGTCGATAATCATGTCCACTAAAGGTTTACGTGATGGCGATACTTTAAAAACCGACAGTTCGTTCCGGCTTACTTTTTTTCGCATCAACTTCCCTTTCTCGATTTGTTCTTTCTTTGTTTTCATTTCTATGTACGTGACTTATAGGTAATCAAATGTTGATGATCGGATGTCAAATATTTACATAAAGTGGAGAAAACCAACATCCCCAAGCAATTACTTACTCTATAAAACAAAACACTTTATTGCCGAGAAAGTTGTAGGAAATGAGAAAATGGGATTTAATGTCGTTTAGTTAAGTAAAAATTCTAATCCGACCTTGTCAGCAGCTTTGCAGCCTGAGAGCGGCTTAGTCCGCTTTTTTAATGTGTGTCTTGTATGATTGATTACTTGGTGGTGCAAGTCCACTATGGTGGTAGATAGCGACCAAACATTATCATTAGCGTAATATCCCAATAATTATTTGTGTACATTTGCTCATTGATTGTAAAATGCTATTTATGATTAGAATATTGTTTTTTGGTTGGGTATTCTTGTTGATAGCAGGATGTGAGAACAAGCATATCGAAAATACGAAAAGGCTTGTACTGATTAATAGTTATTCGTGGGATAACAAATTATCTGCAACTGATAGTATTTACCTGGATCAAGAGATAAAAAATGATACTGTAAGTTTTATTTATACTAATAGCGAGGCAGATACACTGATGTTTTCATTTTTCAAGCCTGCTAATCATGACTCCTCTATCATGCTATTTGGTTTTAACTGTCCGCTTGTTGCTCACAAGACTTTTGAAGTGATGGGGCGCAAACTTAAAGTTTTAAAGTACGAATATGATAGACCAAATTCATGGGACGAAGAAGCTGACTTTTTCTATCAACACGATTATGGCCTTTTGGTTGGGTATAGCGTTGGTTGGCCTAAGCTGGCATTTACAATGGATTACGATAGTATTTCAAAGATTTTAAATGACAGTATTATCAATGATAGATCAGGCTTTTATTCTGGGTATTTCCCTCCATTGCCTGATTCAATTAAAATAGAGGATATATTGAATATAGTAGATGAAGATTGATCTTAAAATAATAATCCCGATTGTAGGATCGGCTATGTTCTGAATGACAATTCAATTTAATTAATTATGGAGTCGAATTTGAATAAATACAATGCTTTTTTTGAAAGCGTAAATCGGATTGCACTAACAACAAGATTGTCAGATTTAGATGACAACGAAGGAACTTCTATTCAGGAAATTGCGGAGTTTGAACAGATACACAATATAAAATTTCCGCCTGTTTTCAAATCATATCTTAAATTCTTTGGAAAGAAAGTAAATATTAGAGCGACGGGATTTGACCTTGATTTAGATTTTATTAATC
>JAVBSH010000129.1:0-62107 GCA_031547085.1 Bacteroidales bacterium | reverse complement strand
GAAATAAAAGTCCGACAGCTGTGCAACTATCGCTATTTTAAGATGGAGGTAGGTTTTATTTTTTGCCAAATTTGGAGTATAAAGCACTGTATATGTGTTAAATAAATATCATTTGCGGATTTTGTCGGCCAGTAGTGATTTTAAATTATAAAAACCATTCAACGGCCACAATCAGTGGCCGTTATTATTTCTCCTCTTTTCCTTTTTTGCAGAGAAACACCAATTTATCAGCAGCAGTGACCTTTTCTGGTTCTTATTCCAAAGCCCGAATTGAAAACCTCGTAAATCCTGACAAGTATTGACTAAACTGACTTGCAGGCCGCGGCAACGGATGTCGTGGTTGGCAATAACAGCAACGGTAAGTCCATTGGCGATATCGTGTTTGTTCATTACGGCTGATATAGTCGCACCGTTGACGATGGATTCGAAGCTGCCCGAAGCGTTGATGTCCAGGCCATAGATAACGGAAGGTTCCATGTTGATCAGCCCTGCTTGCAAGCCATATATCTTCTTGTATTCACCATAATCAATGGTATCGGGAAGAGCATGGCTCATAGGCCCATGCGTGGCAGGGTCTATCGAATGGACAATCATCACAAAAGGGGCAAGTAAACCGATAGGGTTCAGGTGAAGTTCCATGCCGTAAATACTCGGATACTCACCTGTTTCTTTCGGAAACACGTTGAACATCAAGCCGTACACATCTGTTGCATCGGAGGGTGAAAACCATGCAATATATTTCCTGTTCTGCGCAAAGGTTGTAAATACAGGCAATAACAATGCTATGGTGAAGATGGTTCTCATTTCTTTTTTGAGCTTTTGCCCTTCGGAGTTTTAGGTGAAATTACATATCATCCATTGAAAGCCCGCGACAGGACAGGCGATAGCCTTTGCATTGCGGATGCGCTTGTATAAACAGGGTACTTTTGGCTTCCAACGCTTTAATGTCAATCCGTGAAGCATTGCGTTTTATTTCACTGAATTCAATGGTTTTGTCCAGTTCGTTGGCGGCTATAAGGTCTATTTCATTTTCGCCTTTCCTGTCCCAGAATCCGCCCAAATCGGTATATAGTCCGCTTTCGATGTATTTATCCTCAAAGTAGCGTTCCAGCATCATCCCCGAAAATGTAGGATAATCCCTTCTTACTACTTTTTCGAACAATCCGAAGCTGCCCGATTGTATGAAATTTTGGTATTTGTAAATAAACCGGAACCAAAATGCAAGAAAATTATCATTGATCACATATCGTACCTGTTTTGACGCAGGACGGGCGTAAATGGGGCGTCGTTGCACAATCACCGAAAAATCTTTTTCCAGACGCGCCAAATATCCGCCGATTTCCACTCCACCTAAATAACTTTCGATATCGCCGCGCGAAGTTAATCCGCGGGCAATGCATTCCAGTATCGAAAAGTAAATTGTATATTCCTTTCCGAATTCTTCAATAAGCAGGTTTTTGCCTTCATTTAAAAACGGAGAGTTTTCTTTACATAGCATTCCGATCATCTTGCTGCACGTAAAGGCCTTATGCTTCATAAACAACTCCACGTACCACGCCACTCCTCCCGTGAAAGAATAGAGCGCCAACAGGTCTTCGGGCGTATAATCAGGGTTAAAATCGGCAAGAATCTCTTTCAAAACAGAAACCGTAAACGGCTTTAAAGTTATGATTAGTCCTGCACGGCTGAACAATGGTTCTTTCCTGTTTTCGAATATCTGATGCATTAATGAATAAATCGAACCGCTTATCAGCAGGTTCATTTTGCTCGACTGCTTGTGAATGTCCCAGTATTTTTGCATTTCTCCGAAGACGGAGGGATTGATGTGGTTGAATTCCTGAAATTCATCGATAATCAAATTGAAATGTTTTTCCTTGGACACGAGCATCAGGTGTTCAAACAGTTTCCCGAACGATGAATATTCGCCGATCGGTATATTTAATTGCATTTGTACCTCTTCCGTGAAATCTCGGCACAGCATATTTTCCGCTTTCCGCGAAACAAAGAAATAAATCGTTGGCTGCGATTCGGTGCTTCTCAACAGCAATTGTGTTTTGCCGATACGTCTTCTGCCAACCATCACTGTCATCTGTCCGCCCGATATCGACAAGTCTTTTATGTTGCTCAAAATATCAAGTTCCTTTTCCCTATTATAAAATTTCATGTCTGCCAATTTAAATATCGAAATACACATTACCGTAATGCACATTTCGATAATACAAAATTACAATAAATATTTTGGATAAAAGAGTTTCACAATGATTCATCCCACCTTTTTTCGCGTTTTCTCCTTTTTTTTCGTTTTGCTGCAAAAAAAGATTCTGTGATTCACATATTATCTATTTTTGACAGAAAATATTTTCTATAAGAAATAGTTTATGGATGCCTGGTCATTTGGAATTAAACATGTTTCCTTAATTTTGCAGCAGGAGAGAATCATAAAAAATAATGCAATATGAAAATGAAAAACAAAATCAGGCTTCCATTCATGGTTATGGTAGTATTACTAGCCCTTACCGGGGTAAATTCAAAAGCACAGGATTGGCCGCAATGGCGCGGTTCGGATCGCGATGGTATTGTGAAAAAAACTGGACTTAATTTGGATTGGTCGGAGAATAAGCCTCCTCTTTCGTGGGTATTCAGGCAAGCAGGCGCCGGATACTCCTCCCCTTCTATTGTAGGAACGACCCTTTACTGTCAGGGTGCTGCAGATGGTAGCGATTTTGCGTTCGCCCTGGATACGAAAACCGGCAATTTGAAATGGAAACAGGTACTCGGCAAGCTTTTCATTATGGATCGTGGCGACGGCCCCCGTGGTACAATTACGGTTGATGGAGACAAACTGTATCTTATTCGTGGTGGCGGCCAATTACACTGTCTTTCAGCCGCTGACGGCAAAACACTCTGGCAGAAAGATTTCAGGACAGACTTCGGCGGTAACATCATGTCGAATTTTGATTGGGGGTTTAGCGAATCGCCCTTAGTAGATGGTAATCTTGTTGTCTGTACACCCGGTGGTGATGAAGGAACGATGGTAGCACTTGACAAAAATACTGGCAATATTGTATGGAGATCCAAAGAATGGACAGATTTAGGGGGCTATTCTTCCCCGATTGTTGTTGAAGTCGATGGAATACGGCAGTACATCCAGTTAACGCGCAATGGTGTGGCAGGTGTGGCAGCAAAAGACGGTAAACTGTTGTGGAAAGCCGATGTTGCCGGCAACAGAGTAGCTGCTATTCCCACTCCGATTTATCACGACCACATGGTTTATGTTACATCGGGGTATAATGCCGGTTGTGCTGGCATACGGCTTACTAAGGAGGGCGATGGCTTTAGTGCTGAAACTGTTTATGCCAACAAAAATATATCCAACCATCATGGCGGAGTTGTGTTGATGAATGGTTACATTTATGGCTATTCGGATGGACCCGGCTGGGTATGTCAGGATATGAAAACCGGCGAAACTGTTTGGAAACAAAGAATCAAAGAGGTTGCCAAAGGTGCTGTGCTCGGTGTCAACGATCGTTTGCTCTGCCTTGACGAACGAACCGGCTTGCTCACCGTTGTGTCGGCTTCCCCGGATGGCTGGAAGGAGTTTGGCAGGATGGAAATACCGGAACGCTCCGAAGTATCATCCATGGATAATATGGTCTGGACACATCCGGTGATCGCCAATGATAAACTCTACCTGAGGGACCACGACCTGCTGTTTTGTTTCGATCTTAAGAATTGATCATCGATATTTAAATTATAACATCATACTTTTATAGCAAAACGTCAGGAAATGAATATTTTAATAAAACACAACTCTTACAAACTATTACTCATCAGTTTAGTGGGTACAATATTCATCCTATACACTGATATTGTCTGCATGCCTTGGATACTTAATTTCCTGAAAGGGGCGGAACGGCAGACTTATTTGTGGCTCATGGCCTTTCGCAGTTGTTACTTTTTTGCATTGATATTCGTCTTGATAAAGGTTAATCTGCATAAGATCAATACGCCTTTTTTCATGAAACGTCTATTTTATAATGTATTGCTTTGCTTGGTCGCTTATGGAATATGTGTTGGGCTCTCTCTCTTGTGCGATCCAAAGGCAAAACATTTCGGTAGTATATTACTGTTCCAATTTTTTGTAGTTTGCATCCTCTCTGCCCTATTAGGGCATATTTACCATCTATACTCCATACAACGAAAGAAGGAGCAGGAGATTGAACAGCTTAAAGTTGAAAATCTACAAAGCCGTTGTGATGCATTAGCCAACCAAATCAATCCGCATTTTTTCTTTAATTCGCTGAACGGCTTGTCAGCATTAATCCGGAAAAAAAATGACGTCGGTTTAGGCGCTTAGATCACACTGGTATAATTTTCAATAAATTGATATTCATCATCTTACTATTCTTATCTGAAAAAATATTGGTTCGATAACGGTTAGTTCGATAACTAAATATTTAATATTCTTGAACTTGCAAATAGTCAATCCAAATTCTATTTAATAAACAGTTTGAATATCTGGATACTAATAGTGCGCACTAAGCGCCTATACCGAAAATGACGAAAATACGCTTGCATATGTAAATAAGCTATCGGATGTGTTCCGTTATATTTTGCAAAGCGACAAAAAAGGACTGGTTACCCTTGATGAAGAACTCGATTTTGTACAATCGTTCCGTTATACGATGGAGGTGCGTTTTGCTAACAAGTTGGAATTTGATATTGATGTTAGCCGGGAAATGTTAACCTGTAAGCTGCCCGTCCTGTCTATTCTCCCGCTTATTGACAATGTGGTTGTCCACAATATGATTGACAGTGAACATAAAATGGTGGTCACCATTCACTCGAATGAGCAAAAAGAGTTGGTCATTTCCAATCCCGTCTATCCGAAATTATCACCTCCCGAAACAAATGGTACGGGACTCAAGAACCTGAAAAATCGTTTCCTGTTATTGATGAACAAGCAGATACGAATTGAAAATGAGGGAAATATGTTTTATGTTTATCTACCATTAAATTAATATGTGAGATGAAGGTATTGATTGTTGAAGACGAAACGGCTGCCTATGAAAACCTGACAGCCATTTTGAAAGAGATCAATCCGGCAATTGAAATCGTAGGAAATACCGAGAGTGTCCGGCAGACGGTTAACTGGTTGCAAGCGAATACTGAACCGGATTTGATATTGATGGATATTCATTTATCCGACGGTTCAGCCTTCTCCATTTTTGATATCATTAATGTGGAAACACCGGTCATTTTTACAACAGCTTATGACGAATACGCCATCGAAGCATTTAAGGTGAATAGTGTGGATTATTTGCTTAAACCTATTAAGCCGGAAGAACTGGAACGGGCGATTCACAAATTCAGCAAATGGACAAGAACGGACGTGGCAGAGTATTTATCGAGATTGACACAATTTGCGCCTACTCCACGATATAAGGATAAATTATTGATCCCTGTAAAAGACAATCTATTTCCCGTTGATTTACAGAATGTTTCTTATTTTTACACGACAGACAAGAACACAAAAATATACTTGAAAAACGGTAAGTCGTATTCATATTCCAAGACATTGGAACAAATATCTGGTTCTTTGGATCCGGCTAATTTTTACCGGGCTAACAAACAATTTATCATTGCCCGCAATAGCGTGGAAAATATCACTATCTGGTTTGATAATCGTTTACTGATAACCCTTGATGTTGAAGTTCCCGAACGTATTTATGTGAGTAAAAATAAGGCTGCGGAATTCAAAACATGGATGGTAAATAATTGAATACGACCTTCAATAAAGCCTTTCCTTTCCACGGGTGACAGAAATCCTGGTCAATTCGGATTACATTCAATGCACGGAGTGTCAGTACTGTATGCCATGCCCTTATGGCCTTGACATACCGGGCGTTTTTGCTCATTACAACCGCTGTGTCAGCGCAGGAAAAATGCTGAAAAGTTCGAATGACGAGAACTATCGAAAGGCACGCAGGGAATTTCTGATAGGTTACTACCGGAGTGTGCCGAAATTGCGACAGGCCAATCATTGCATAGAATGTAATGAATGCCTTTCTAAATGTCCGCAAAGAATCAAAATTCCAGAAGAGATGCGCCGCGTAGATAAATATGCAGAGCAATTAAAACAAAAAATAGAGTTTCAATAATTCTTCAAAACCTTGTTGTAACATAGATTAATTGATAAGCCTTCAGGCATAAATAAAAAAACATTTTACATTTCTTTCAACTGATCATTATCTATTTCGGATTTTTTATACTTTTGCACCCCTTAGTTCAAAAAAACGCGGCTTGTATAAGCGGTCCTCACGTTTTTTATAGTGTAATTCGGTAAAGGACAGCCGAAAAATAAAAAAACAAACAGTTAACATGAAGAAATCAAGTTTATTCATCACAATGTTTTTAGCACTTATTTGTTTAACATCAAGTGCCCAAGACCTGACTCAACTGATCTCCGATTTCAAATCAACAACACGTGCAGACAATATCAAAGCGCTCGAAGAAGCCAAAGCCGGACTGCAAGGGTCGGGTGTCCAAAGTTTGGATAAAATGGTGGAAAAGGTGAGTGGTATTTTGGAGTCCCTATCGGCTACAAGCGACACCATACCTTCGGTGTACGAACGGGTGATGGGCGAAACCATGGACGGATTGAATAACGACAATGTACAACAACCCAAGTCAGAAGAATTGGAAACCCTTGCATCGGAGATTGGCGATAATGCAAAAGCGGTCAGCGATGCTTCAAAAGATATGGACGGCATTCAAAGCGATGTATCCAAAATCCGAAACCCGTTGCAAGTGAAAAAAGCAACAAGTTCATTAAACTATTGTAAGAACGCTGTTAAATTCGCAAAAGACGAAGCGAATCTGCAAACCAAAATAACCGATGCCCTTTTGAAAAAGACCAAGTCGGATGTAGGATTGTAAAAAAGTACTTTTCCAAAACAAAGAGCCGGCGAATGTCGGCTTTTTTTATGTCCGACATTTTGCAAAAACAAATTACACATCCCGATCTACTCCACCATACTTTGGCGAAGTAAATATCTACTTTTGCTGCATCGTTAGGAGTAAATTTCCTTAATTTTGTTCCCCTAAATCTGTCCACCTCATGATCATCGACCAGATAAAATTAGACGATAGTAACGTCACTTTCCGGTATGCCGCCGACTTTATCCGGCATACCGACAGGCCGGTGTACCTGACGGGTAAAGCCGGGACGGGTAAGACCACGTTCCTGAAATATATCAAACAGACTACTAACAAGGAATATGTAATCCTCGCCCCGACCGGCGTGGCGGCTGTGAATGCAGGCGGGCAAACCATCCATTCGTTTTTCCAGATCAAGCCGAGCGTCTATATTCCCGAAGACAGCCGTTTAAGGAAAGTAGCGCCCAAAAGCGATGAAGACCGCGATATTATTTACGACCATTTCCGTTACAACGAGAACAAAATGAAGATCATCCGCAACCTGCAACTGCTGATCATCGACGAGGTGTCGATGGTACGGTGCGACCTGCTGGATGTGATTGACCGGATACTGCGGATATACCGCGATTGGGAAAGCGAACCGTTCGGCGGTGTACAAGTGTTGCTCATCGGCGATACTTTCCAATTGTCGCCCATTGCCAACGTCGAAGAGTGGAAAATATTAGGTGCATTTTATGACAGTCCCTTTTTCTTTAGCTCCAGAGTGATCCTCAAACACCCGCCTGTGTATATCGAACTGAAGAAGATTTACCGGCAAAAAGATCAGGCTTTTATTGACCTGCTGAATGCTGTCCGTGTCAACCGGGTTACCGACAGCGATATGAGCCTGCTTCACTCACGCTACAATCCGGTGTTTACGCCTAACGAAGACTCCGCATATATCACGTTGGCCACCCACAACCGCATGGTGGATGACATCAACCGGGCCAAACTGATGGAACTTCCCGCCAAGGAAGAAACATTCGAAGCCATCATAACAGGCACATTCCCTGAAGAGGTCATGCCTACCAATCGCGTTCTGCAATTGAAAACCGGGGCACAAGTGATGTTTGTGAGAAACAACCCGCCATTTTTCTTCAATGGAAAAATAGGTCATATCAAACGGATAGACGAAACGCAACTGATCATTGCTTTCACGGAAGGAGAGGAAATAGAAGTAAGCCGGGTGGAATGGCAAAATGTACGGTATACATGGAACAGACGCAGGAAAAAGATCCAGGAAGAAGTCATCGGCACGTTTACCCAGTTTCCGGTGAGGCTTGCCTGGGCGATCACCGTGCACAAAAGCCAGGGATTGACCTTCGAGCATGTCATTGCCGACCTGGGTGCCGCCTTTACGCACGGCCAGGTTTATGTCGCCCTGAGTCGCTGCACCTCGCTTGATGGGCTGATACTTAGGTCGAGAATCGGCAGGACGGCGATCAAAACCAATCCGTTTGCCATGCAATACGCCCAAAACGAAATGCAGGACGAGCAAATTGAGCATATACTGGATACGGCCAAAAGAGAAGAACGCCCGGCGATGAAAATGCAACCCGCATTGACGGAAATATCCATCGATGAACTTTTTGTCAAGATCGGGATGATCTTCGATGATGTGGAACTGACTTTTGATGACCTCTCATCGCGGTTGATCGAATTGTTATCGGGTGTTCAGTCTCCTTTTATCCAGGCTGTTTCTGTACTTGATCTGCAGGAAAATGACTTTGTGGTATTGCTGTTTTTTTGTCATTTGTTGGTCAACAACGGCTACGAGGATGTGAAAATATCCGACCTGGAAGAGTTGTACGATTCGAAAAGCGATTACAGGACAGTACGGTTCCAGTTCCTGAAAAAGACACATCCTTTGTTTGCGCTTGGACTGGTAGAAAGTGACGGGACCCATTATCGTCTCACGGATAAGACAAGGGAAGAGCTGTTGCCCGATATGTTTTCCATTATTCAAGAAATACAGCCCATGATGCAAACCGCCAAGGAAAAAGACATCATCTATCACAAGGAGATCATACCCAAGGAACTGTTTTACAACGCCCAGGAAGGTAATCAGATAGACACACTGACCAACTTACTGGATGAGACACGTTTCCAAGAAGTACAACAACGCTTGGTAGCTTCGGGTATGCGGAAAGGCTTTGCTTGTATCTTCTATGGTGCACCCGGAACCGGGAAAACAGAAACGGTGTACCAGGTAGCCCGCCAAACCCGGCGCGACATCCTTTCGGTGAACATCAGCGAAACCAAAAGTAAATGGTTCGGAGAAAGCGAAAAACTGATCAAGGAGATTTTTGACCGATACAAATCCCTGGTAAAACGGTCGAAGATAGCACCCATCTTACTCTTCAATGAGGCCGATGCAATCTTTGGTAAACGGAAGGAAGCATTGACCCAATCGGTCGACCAAACCGAAAATGCTATACAAAACATTATCCTTCAAGAGATGGAAACACTTGAAGGGATCATGATCGCTACCACCAACTTAACGCAAAACCTTGACCAAGCTTTCGAACGACGGTTTCTTTATAAAGTGGAATTCAAAAAGCCGTCGGTGGAAACCAAACAAGCGATATGGCAAACGTTGATACCGTCCCTTAGCTCCGAAGCTGCTGCCGAATTGGCCACCGGTTATGATTTCAGCGGAGGCGAAATCGAAAATATCGCCCGCAAAAGTACTGTAGAATTTATCCTGACAGGCATTGACCCGACATTGGAGCAGTTACATGAATTTTGTAGGACAGAGCAGTTGAATAAAAAACAAGGTGGGATTGGGTTTAGGAAATAGATACAATCAAAGCGCATTCAATTTACACTTTCACCGTTTCAGTTTTCTTCTTTTATCTTGTCTGATAGCGGGCAGTCAACTGGAAATGGACAATATGTAACTTTTTGTGATGTAATACCGTATATACAAGAAAGTTTCATCCTTAAAGTTAATATCAATGACAAAGAGAAAAATTTTATTGAACAGGACAAAATTCATGGCGATTTTGATGAGTATATTGTGGATTTTGTTGATTCCTTTTGCATTTTACTTCGCGATGGAAAAGAATGGTGTGTTTCGTTTGCAACATGATAAAGATCCGCTTGCCCGCAGGTGACAATAAGCGACATTAGCAAACTACTTATCAGGCAATGCTGACTTCAGGGTCTTCTGCACAAAATCAGCATTTTATCACCACAGCCATGCTTTACAAACCGAAAGCACTTCGCGGCAATAGGCCGATGGCCGTAAGTACCATTTCACTCCGGCAGGGTAAACTTTAATATCCAAGCCTTCATCCCTGGCGGTTTTCTTAACCCGGAACACATGATAATCGCTGGTAACACAAGCCAACGTGTAACTTTTGCCGACAAAAATACTATCAAACAACGGTTTGGAATAGCGAAAATTATCTTTTGTGTCGCGCGACCGATCTTCTATAATAATCTGGGCTTCGCTCAAACCTCTTTGCACCAGGTAGTGCTTCATTGCTTCCGCTTCGGCAATATCTTCATTACGACCCCGTCCACCACTCACAACGACAGGAACTCCGGGATTATGATTAAGATATTCCAAACACCTGTCTAACCGTGATTGCAAAGTCGGCAAGACAGCTTCGCCCCGGATACCACAGCCGAGCACCAATACGCCATCTTCTCGGAAAGTAACCGTACTGCGGCTTCCATGTATAATGACGATGATAGTAATGGTTAGGAAGAAGGCGACGCCGATTGTGGCCAACACAAGAATTGTTCTTTGCAGCAACGGGGATAATTTGCGGAACCAAAAACCAATAGCTATGAACATGGCCCCAACACATAACGCAATAGCGTTACCCACCGTGAACCCGTAAGCAATTGAAAGCACGCAGGCGCCAACAATAAACAATACGCCTGCGACAATGCTTACTTTTTCAAGCATATTCATCTTACATTTCTCATTACCTGTGGTTTTCATATCATTAAAAACAAATTGTTGTGGTTTTGAGGTGCCCGCCTGACCGGACAGGCAGGCCTCCGTCAGCCACAAAGATAATATGAAACGAATCATTACATTAGAATTAAATGTCGTTTCAGGACAACCGCATCAAAAATTTTATCCACGAATTACACAAATTAACACGAATGAATTTTAGCTTTGCTGAAATTCTAATTAGTGATAATTCGTGTAATTCGTGGATAAGAAACGAAAAAATAAAAGACAACTAATCCGCAATCCGATAAATTCGATATATTTGCCTGCATAATTTATTCAGACGGTTATGAGTTTGCAATCGACACATTTTAAACCATTATCCGCACCAGTGAGGTGGGGTATTATTGGCTGTGGCGATGTGTGTGAAGTGAAGAGCGGTCCGGCTTTTTACAAGGTCGATGGTTCATCCTTAATAGCTGTCATGCGCAGGGACGCTGTCAAAGCAGAAGATTTTGCCCGCCGTCACCATGTCGACCGTTGGTATTCTAGTGCCGACCGACTTATTGACGATCCTGACGTGGATGCCGTATACATAGCAACCCCGCCGGCTTCGCATGCTGCATATGCCATTCGTGCCATGCAGGCAGGAAAACCTGTTTATGTCGAAAAGCCAATGGCAGCAGCATACAATGAATGTGAGGAAATGATCCGTGTGTCGCACGAAACGGGTGTCCCGTTATTGGTAGCTTATTACCGCCGGAGCTTGCCCTATTTCCTCAAAGTAAAGGAAGTGATCGATAGTGGTGAAATAGGAAAAATCATTTCTGTCAACATTCTTTTCCGGACGCCGACACGTCCGCAGGACATGGATATCAAAAACCTTCCATGGCGTGTGCAGCCTGAAATCGCCGGTGCCGGTTATTTTTACGACATGGCTTGCCACACATTAGATATACTCGACTTTTTGTTGGGAGAGATTGTCGATGCCACAGGACAAGCTACCAACCGTGCAGGATTGTATACCGCTGAGGATACAGTGACTGCTTCGTTTGGCTTTGCTTCGGGCGTAGTAGGATGTGGTGAGTGGATATATGTAGCGCCTGCTTCGGCCAATCATGATAGTGTAGAGATATTAGGAACCAAGGGCAGCGTGCGTTTTGCAACATTTTCCTTTGTCCCCATAGTGGTGCAGACCAACCACACGCAGGCCGAATACGGTTTCCCTCGTCCCGAACACATACAACAACCCATGATCGAGGCCGTTGTTGCACGGCTTTGCGGCAAAGGCCGATCGCCATCCGATGGGATCTCGGCGGCACGAACCAACCGGATTATGGACTTGATATTGAAAAAATTACTGTAATATAATTACCATGAAAATAGTAATTGACGACAAAATCCCATTTATTAAAGGTGTACTCGAACCGTATGCCGAAGTGGTTTATTTGCCCGGCGCCGTGTTCGCACACGGCAACATAAATGATGCCGATGCGCTCATCATCCGCACCCGGACCAAATGCAACGAAGCCTTGCTGAAAAGCACTTCCGTGAAGTTCATCGCCACAGCGACCATCGGTTATGATCATATCGATACGGACTGGTGCGAAGCGAACGGCATCACATGGACAAATGCGCCGGGATGCAATTCGGGCTCAGTGCACCAATACATAGCATCTGTATTGGCTACCCTGTCTGCACATTTCGGATTCAAATTCGAAGGTATGACGCTGGGAGTGGTTGGCGTGGGTAATGTGGGCAGCAAGGTAGCCCGGTTGGGTGAGGCATTAGGCATGAAAGTGCTGATGAACGACCCGCCGCGTGCCGAAAAGGAAGGTCCTGCACAATTCGTCCCGCTCAGCGAGATTCTGCAAATGAGCGATATCATTACCCTGCATGTCCCCCTGAACCTTTCGAGTCCTTACCGGACACACCATCTTTTCGATGCAGCAACATTCGATTGTTTGCCCCGCAGAACGATATTGATCAATAGTTCGCGCGGCGAAGTAGTCGACAACATGGCATTGAAGCATGTGCTGAAAAGCAGAAGCATCGGCGCAGCCGTATTGGATGTGTGGGAAAACGAGCCGGACATCGACCGGGATTTGCTGCCATTTTTGAACATTGCCACGCCTCATATTGCGGGATATTCAGCGGATGGTAAAGCCAATGGCACAGCCATGAGTGTCCGAGCATTGAGTCGCTTTTTCGGATTGCCGCTCACGGCATGGCAACCTTCCGGGGTGCCTGAGCCTGTGCAGTCGCTCCGTTTCGAGCTCGATTGTTCCGGAAAGAGTTTGCAACAATGCCTTTGTGAAGCTGTTTGGCATACCTATTCCGTCAATGACGATGATGGTAATCTGCGTGCTTCGCCCGGAACATTCGAAAAACAACGCGGAGATTACCCCATCCGCCGCGAACCCGAAGCCTTTACGGCGAATGTGAAGAATGGACATTCGGGTATCGGCGAACAGCTTCAAGTGATAGGATTCAAAGTATTTTAATCATCAAAAATTATAAAATCAAAATTAAAACCGTTATGAAGGAAGTATCTGATATTGGATTGGTAGGTTTAGCCGTGATGGGCGAGAACCTCGTATTAAACATGGAAAGCAAAGGATTCTCGGTAAGCGTGTATAACCGCACGATTGAGAAGGTAGACAACTTTGTCAACGGTCGTGGCAAGGGCAAAAAGATATATGGTGCCCACAGCATCGAGGAATTGGTAGCTTCGCTGAAACGCCCCCGTAAAATAATGCTGATGGTAAAAGCAGGCAAGGCTGTGGATGACTTCATCGAGCTGCTCCTTCCGTACCTCGAACCGGGTGATATCATCATCGATGGCGGCAATACCCATTTCCCCGACACCAATCGCCGCACGCAATATGTTGAAAGCAAAGGCCTGCTATATATCGGCACCGGAGTATCGGGCGGCGAGGAAGGCGCGTTGCTTGGTCCTTCCATCATGCCTGGCGGATCGCCTGCCGCATGGCCTTCCGTAAAGCCTATTTTCCAAGCAATTGCAGCAAAGGTAGACGATGGAACTCCTTGTTGCGACTGGGTAGGCCGCGACGGCGCAGGACATTTCGTAAAAATGGTACACAATGGTATCGAATATGGCGACATGCAATTAATTTGCGAAGCCTACCAGGTGATGAAAGACCTGCTGGGGATGAGCGCCGACGACATGCATGAAGTATTTGCCGAATGGAACAAAGGCGACCTGGACAGCTACCTGATCGAGATCACACGCGACATTCTCGCCTACAAAGATACTGACGGTGAAGCGATTGTAGACAAAATACTCGACACTGCCGGACAAAAAGGCACCGGCAAGTGGACTGCCGTGGCTGCTTTAGACCAGGGTATCCCCTTGACATTGATCGGTGAAGCAGTGTTTGCACGTTGCTTGTCGGCTCAAAAAGACGAACGCGTTGCTGCCTCTAAAATATTGCCGGGCCCGAAACCGGCTTTTAAGGGCGACCGCCGTGCTTTCATAGAAGACCTGCGTCGCGCACTGTTTGCAGCCAAAGTAGTATCGTATGCGCAAGGTTATGCCTTGATGCGTTCGGCTTCTGAAGAATACAAGTGGGATCTTAACTATGGCGGCATCGCTTTGATGTGGCGTGGTGGTTGCATTATCCGTTCGGTGTTCCTCGGCAAGATCAAGGACGCATTTGACAAAAACCCAAACATTGCCAACATCCTGCTCGACCCGTATTTTACCGGCAAGATGAAAGAAGCACAGGACGGATGGCGTAACGTGGTGGCGCAAGCCTTGGCCAATGGGATTGCTGTTCCTACCCTCACCTCAGCACTGTGTTACTACGACGGATACCGGTCGGAACGCTTACCAGCCAACCTGTTGCAAGCCCAACGTGACTATTTCGGTGCACATACCTATGAGCGTCTTGATAAGCCTCGTGGCGAGTTCTTCCATACCAACTGGACCGGTCGTGGCGGCGATACCGTATCGACCACCTATACCGTTTAATGTTGTAAAACAGTTAAATCAAAAAGCCACAGGACGTATCTTGTGGCTTTTTAGTTTATTGTAAGGAAATCATTTGCTGTTTCGGAATATATTCCCGCTTTTGCAGGATATCATTCCATAGTTGCAGGATACTTTCGTGCGTGATGGGTTTCCTGGGCATGGAGGCAGTTTCCTGTGGATTAACTAACTTGTGTAAATCACGGATCGTAGGAGACTTGAAAGAGTTGCGTGCCCTTTTGGGAATATTCTTCTTGCTCCCGGAAATAATATTATTCGAGAAGTCAAGGTTTTCGATGGAGTTGATACCGACACATTCATCCAGTTCAGGGATATAAAAGATATTATTCGATATTTTGATATCCAATGGTTTCCCTTCCACTTTGATAGGGCATACCTTACCTGTTGTATTGAAAAACAGATTATTGTGAATGATCGACTCTGTATGTCCCGATCCGTAGAAATGCAAAAGGGCATTGCCATCATTCACACTGATGTTATGCCGAATGATGTGTCCTATGTTTTCAGCATCGGGCACATCATTCGAATGTCCATACATTAGGATAAAACCGCCATCATTATCGTGGCTATAATTATATTGGTAAGTGTGTCCCACTGAATAGGCATCACAGTCGAAAGCCATGCCATCGCGTGTGCCGTGTGTGTTCCACACTTCATTATATTGGATTAGTACCGAATCGCTGTTCCATGCCCATAATCCGACATTATAGCTTTCCGAACGGGCGGCAGCGCCATTCACCTTGTTGTGTTCCATCAACGCCTTGAACGATGTTTGTGGAACGATACCATCACCACCGATACTTTCCAATTCGTTTCCACAAATGACCACATTCAGGTTGGCCCGGTAACTACCCATTTTATCCATCCACGAATCAGGGTAATCATCAACCCTCGGCCTGCGTTGCCAATATGAGCTGACACCTATTCCTGTCCGGTTCACCATATATACCCGGTTGTTGAGAATATGCACGCCATTGAAAAACGAAGGTCTCTCCTTGCCCAATACGGCTACCATGATGCCGCCGCTTCCGTAAAAATCCTTCATATCATTACCTTTCACATGGTGTACGTAGTTATCGCGAATGGTGATGCCGCATAATTCGCCGGTATCCGATGCTACCACATATATTCCCCGTCGTCTTTCCTCATCATTATCATTAAAATCTTCAATCACATTATCGGGCATATTGGTGATCTCCAAGTTGCTGATCACCCAATGCTGTTGGTTGTGAAGCAGCACAGTCTGAATGGTGCGATGCCCTTCGAAATCAACAATATCAGCATGTCCACCGTGTATTCTTGGCTTCCCTCCTTCACCATACATAGATATAACGATAGGTTTTCCTGCTGCACCCGATCCCCTTGGGAAAAGCATCCCCAGCCATTCCTGCCCTGCACAGAACAAAATAGAATCACCTGGTTCAAAGGTGGTTATATTGACCTGACGAAGTGTCTTCCACGCAAAACGTGGTGAACGTCCGCTATTATAGTCATCTCCCGTCTGGGTATCTACATAAAAAGTACGCCCATACAGATGTGTACTGAAAAACAATATGCAAACAACACTGACGATAAAGTTACTCCAATTGAGCGTCCTGCAAGCTCCCTGAATCATTTCCTGATAATAAGATTGCCACAAAGATATGGATATTATAACAAAATTTTGTGCAAAAGAGTTGTTCTATCAAAACTGATGACAACATTTTCTAGCAAAATTTTTATTAATCAATCGGAATTCATACATTTGCGCAAATTTTTTTAACCCGTGTCGATTATATGTCTAAGAAAACGAACGATAAAGCTGAAGAAAGAGTTGAAGGTGTGGAGCACGCCCTGACCAGAGCCGAACAATTCATCGAAACATACCAAAAACAGATTGTATGGGTCATTGGTGTTATATTGGGAGTTGTTGTGCTTTACATGGCATTTCAGCGTTTTTATGTTGAGAAGAAGTCAAAGGAAGCTGCTGCGCAA
Source organism: Bacteroidales bacterium (assembly GCA_031547085.1). Taxonomy (GTDB): domain Bacteria; phylum Bacteroidota; class Bacteroidia; order Bacteroidales; family UBA4181; genus JAIRLS01. Next base: position 45,233 of record JAVBSH010000129.1, on the reverse strand, counting down.
ATGTTCCCTGCCGAGCAATATTTCGAAAAGGATGATTGGGAAAGAGCTTTGGACGGCGATGGCAATAACCTGGGATTTCTCGGAATCATCAGCGATTATAAATTTACCCCATCGGCTAAACTCGCCAAGTATTATGCCGGGGCTTGTTACATGCATTTGGGCGAATACGAGGAAGCTATTGATTATCTGAGCAAGTTCAAATCGAAAGACAACATATTGTCGAGCCTTGCATTAGGCGGCATTGGTGACGCTCACGCCCAACTTGGTGATACAAATAAAGCCATCAACTTCTATAAGAAAGCGGCCGAACATAAAAGCAATGATTTCACATCACCACTCTATTTGCTCCGTGCCGGTATACTGCTGGAAAAAGAAGGAAAATTCAAAGAAGCAGGCCAATTGTACGAACGCATCAAAACCGATTATGCCACCAGTACCGAAGGCCGTTCAATCGATAAATATATTGCCCGTATCCAGGCAAAACAAAACGGCAATTAATGCCATTCTCTCTTTTCGGAAAACCTTCAGGTGTCAACAAACTTGAAGGTTTTTCTGTTTTAAAAGCAACATCTTTCATCAACAAAAAACCAAATAAAAATGTCAACACAAGATCTTTCCCAATATAGTGATGTCCCATCGGCACAAGGCATGAAAATAGGCCTCGTGGTGGCCGAATGGAATAGTGAGATCACCTTCGCTATGAAGGAGGGCGCCCAGCAAACACTCCGGAAACATGGGGTAGATGAAGGCGACATCATAGTGAAACATGTTCCCGGAAGTTTTGAATTAACCTCCGGAGCGCAAATGATGGCCGGATACACTTCCGTAGATGCCATTATCTGCATCGGTTGTGTCATTCGTGGCGAAACACCGCACTTTGATTATATCTGCCAGGGTGTTACCGCGGGGTTGACGCAGGTATCCATCGACTTCGAGCTACCCGTGATATTTGGGGTTCTTACCACCAATAACCTTGAACAGGCATTAGACCGTGCAGGCGGAAAACATGGCAATAAGGGTGTGGAAGCGGCTGTTACGGCCATCAAGATGGTAGCGCTGAAACGCGACTTCCAACAAAACGGATAGAATCGATTATTGATGATCGATTATTGAATATTGACTTCGTCGAGCTTGCAGGCTCAGGTTGACACCTGACCGGACGAGCAGGCGGGTCAACCGTAAGTAAGATAGTGATTCCCGGGGCAGATTGTGTTCCGGGTTTTTTATTTTGTACCTTTGGGTGTCAAAAAAACGATAATTTTGCATTTCAAATCAACACTTTATGAACAACCAGATATGGATGATGACGTCCGCTTTCAAGCCTTTCGGACTCGGACAAATCATCGCGAAAGCAAAAGAAGCAGGCGTACAGGGATTAGAAATATGCGTATTTCCCCGTGGCGGCTCGCGCAGTGACCATGTGGCGACACACCTTAATTATGAAACTTTCGGGCCAGAACAAGCTAAGCAACTTCTGGAATGGTTCGGCCACGAAGGATTACGATTTTCCATCGGTTCATACGAAAATCTGATCGGGGACGATCCTGCCGAGCGGGTTGTCAACCAAAACCACTTGTTGAAGCTGATCCGCATAGCGTACCTCTGCGGAGGAGATACCAACGACATTACCGTGGGAACATTTGTAGGGTATAATGATGAATTGGGTGTTCAGGATGGCGGCTTCGAAAAAAACCTGTACGAATATCAACGGATATTTACACCGATTATTAAGTATGCGGAAGACCTTGGCGTAAGCATTACTTACGAGAACTGCCCGATGGAGGGATGGCGTTCCAGGACATGGCCTTCCACATACAACAACCTACCCTGCACATTGGCGGCGCGTAAACTGATGTACACGTTGATACCAAGCAAGGCGCACGGTGAAACATACGATCCGTCACACGATGTATGGCAACATATCGACCCGGCGGATGTGATCAGGGTTACCGATATCACCCGATTGCACCGGGTGCATGTGAAAGCGACGAGGAATCTGCGGAACCAATCCAGCATCCATTGGGGGGCCATGTATCCGAAGCAATATGTGAACGAAGAACTGGCGCAACGTGCCGGAGTGCCTGTGCCGCAACACGATTGGGACAGGATTCCTTATGAAGCCATGCTTCCGGGCTTCGGCGGATACGACAGCATGGACTGGCGCGTATTTCTCGAGACTTTGATGAATTTGGGGTTCAATAAACCTTTTGTGATTGAAAACGAAGCAGCCAACTCGGCACATACCGGTAATGCTGGTGCAGTGATACAGGGTTTCAAAGCAGCAACCTTGTGCCTTGCCCCCATTGTATGGCCTTTAAAAGAAAATGAGGGATATGCATTCCATGAAAACCGCCCGGAATTGAAACTCGGGAATATAAAAGATATCCCGGTAGTGACAATGAATGAACTATTATAAACTTTTTCCAACCTCAAAATAAAACGAATCATCATGAAAAAAATCATTTTCCCATTTCTCTTGGCACTTGTTGTCCTATTGTCAGGCTGCAACAACAAACGTTATCATTCTTTTACTCCTGGCGAATTGTGGTTCGATAACAATGGCATCCACATCAATGCCCACGGCGGCGGCATCCTGTACGACAAAGGCGCATATTACTGGTTCGGCGAACACAAGATTGAAGGTGAAGCCGGCAACCAGGCACAAGTGGGTGTCCACTGTTATTCGTCGAAAGACCTGTATAACTGGGAAGACGAAGGTATTGCCCTAACTGTGATGCCCGAAGGCTCGGGTAGCGACATTGAGAAAGGCTGCATCCTCGAACGCCCGAAAGTAATCTACAACGCGAAGACAAAGAAGTATGTGATGTGGTTCCACCTCGAAACCAAGGCAATGGGCTACAAGGCAGCCCGATCGGGTATTGCCGTGAGTGACAAGGTTATCGGCCCTTACAAGTTCATCCGCAGCGAACGTCCCGATGCCGGGCATTGGCCAATGAACGTGTTGCCTGTACACCAATCGGGCATTATTCCCTCGTTGGGCCAGGAATACGGAGGTGGTGGTTTGCCGGCCGATCCGGACTCATTGAATATTGTTGGCCGCGACTACGAAGGCGGGCAAATGGCCCGTGATATGACCCTATTCGTGGATGACGACGGTACTGCTTACCATATCTTTTCCTCGGAAGAAAACAGCACCCTGCATATATCGCAACTTTCGGACGATTACCAGTCGCATTCGGGCAAGTGGATGCGGTTCTTTGTTAACCGTTTCATGGAGGCCCCGGCAATCTTTAAACTCGACGGTAAATATTATTTCTTCGCATCCGGTTGCACAGGCTGGGCGCCTAACGCGGCACGATCAGCCGTGGCATCGTCTATCTGGGGACCTTGGGAAGAGTTGGGAAACCCTTGTGTTGGCGACAAAGCCGATATTACGTTTGGCGCACAAAGCACCTATATCCTGGCCGTAGCGGGCAAACCCGGAACTTTTATTTTCATAGCTGATCAATGGCGCCCCGACAACGCTATCGACGGCCGTTATGTGTGGCTGCCCATCAAGTTCGAAAACGGAAAACCGGTGATCCGTTGGCAGGATAAGTGGAATTATTAAAATTTTTCGATATTTTTTTGAGCTTACTACGGAAAACCGTAGGTATTCCTATAAAATTAAATCCGATATCTGCAGTCGTTGAGAATTGTAAAAAAATCTACCTATTGATGTTATTTAAAGGCCGGGGACGTTCATCATCTCCGGCTTTTTTGTCGGCATACAGAGTAAAAGTGGTCTTAGTTCCTTGCGTCGTTGAGGGCTAAAGCCATTGCGAGCTCAACGACGCAAGGAACACTCCACTTCAGTACAGCAATGATTTTTAGCTAATCGTATTTCGACAAAGCGCATAATTTACCGAAATTAATTTCGATAAAATTCGTATCTCTGTCGAATAATTCTTATTGTTATGGAACGGGCAAGTTTGCTACGAGCTTTAAAATCAACAACAGAATATCGTATTTGGTTATTCAAATATCATTCCGCTTTGGCGCTAGAATGAAGACAAAATAATCCTGTCTGAAAAAGATGAGAATGTTATTTTGTCATTGTTCCTTATTTATATTTTGTGATTTTTAAAAGGCTTTTGATTACTTTTGTATAGTTATTGATCAAGCGATGATGGATCACCAAACCATATTGATAGCTTTTGGGTTAACGCTTATTGCCGGACTTTCGACCGGAATAGGCAGTTTAATCGCATTAATGGCAAAACGGACAAACACAAAGTTCCTGTGTGCGTCGTTGGGATTTTCGGCCGGTGTGATGCTCTATGTATCGTTCATGGAAATGCTTCCTACCGCAAGGGAGGGTTTTATCGGGAATTTTGATGAAAAGGCCGGCACATTGTATCTGCTGCTTTCTTTTTTCGGAGGTATCGGTTTCATCACATTCATTGACTTCCTGATTCCCAAAACCAATAACCCGCATGAAGTGCAAAGCATTGAAGACATGGGAAAAACCGATGAGAAAAATAAATCATTGCATCGTGTAGGCATTGTGGTAGCATTGTCGATCGCCATTCATAATTTTCCTGAAGGGATCGCCACATTTACTTCCGCATTGGAAGGCTTGTCCATAGCTATCCCGATCACTATTGCCATTGCTATCCATAACATTCCCGAAGGTATTGCCGTATCCGTTCCCATATATCATGCTACAGGCAGTAGGAAAAAGGCGTTCTGGCTGTCGTTCCTGTCGGGACTTGCCGAACCGGTGGGGGCTTTGATCGCCTATTTCTTCCTCATGCCTTTCTGGTCGCCGGCAGTAAATAGTGCGGTTTTGGCCGCTGTTGCCGGAATCATGGTCTACATTTCGCTGGACGAACTTTTACCGACGGCAGAAAAATTCGGGGAACACCATATTTCCATTTCGGGGCTCGTAGTGGGGATGATTGTCATGGCATTGAGCTTATTCCTTTTCCTGTAGAATAGTTTCTGTTCTTTTCAAAATATTGATATTTTTGTTGCACATTTTGTATTCATGAAAATATTGACGCCACGTCAGATTCAGGCAGCAGATGCATATACCATTGAACATGAACCGATAGCTTCGATCGATCTGATGGAGCGGGCAGCGATGGCTTGTGCATATTGGATATCGAACCGTTTTGACCGTCAGCGGGGCATGGCTGTGTTTGTGGGGCCGGGCAACAATGGCGGCGATGGTCTGGCTATTGCACGCATCTTGTTGCATCTGCGTTACCCGGTGTCCGTATACATGCTTACTGACAGCAGTCGTCTATCTAAAGACGCCTCTATCAATTATCAACGGTTGACCGACTGCAAACCGGTTGAACTAACACGAAAGAATATGCCGGCGCTGTCACCATCGACGGTAGTGATCGACGCCATGTTCGGGGTTGGCCTTTCGCGTCCCCTCGAAGATCTGGCAGCACGCACAGTAACACATATCAATAACAGCCGGTCAACGGTTATCGCCATTGATATGCCTTCGGGGTTATTTTGTGAAGATAACGACGAAAATGACAGGAATGCCATTGTCCGTGCACATTATACATTAACTTTCCAACAACCCAAACTGTCGCTTTTCTTTGCCGAAAATGCATTGTATGCCGGCGAATGGGAAGTCCTCGATATCGGATTGCTACCGGAAGCCATCGAGCAGCAGGCCTGCAACAATTTTGTTTTGCAAACCCACGATGTTGCTACATGGGTAAAACCCCGCAACAAGTTTGCACACAAAGGTGATTTCGGGCACGCTTGCATCATTGCCGGGAGTCATGGAATGATGGGCGCATCGATATTGGCTGTAAAAGCTTGTCTCCGCACCGGCGCCGGATTAGTTACGGCTCATATCCCGCAAAAGGAAAACCCGGTCATACAAATATCAGTCCCGGAAGCATTGGTATCATTAGATCGCTTTCATACAGCCTTCTCCCAAATCCCCGACCTGAGCTCTTATTCGGCAATAGCCGTCGGCCCGGGAATAGGCCGTCGGCCCGAGACACAACAAGCTTTGTTGGCGCTTCTTCATCTGTTAGGCACCCGGAAACCCGGTGTTCCAAACAAATTGGTATTGGATGCCGACGCTTTGAACATCCTTTCCGAAAACCGCGATTGGATGCAACTGTTACCACCCAACAGTATCATCACGCCCCACCCCAAGGAATTCGACCGTTTGGCAGGGAGTTCCGGATCAGGTTATCAACGCTATCTCAAACAAATGGAAATGGCACGCAAATACGCTATTTTCGTGGTGTTGAAGGGAGCGCACACATCTATTGCCACTCCTGACGGGAATTGTTTTTTCAATACCACCGGTAACCCGGGAATGGCAACGGCCGGGAGCGGCGATGTTTTAACCGGAATTATTGTATCTTTGTTGGCTCAGGGATGGTCGCCGTTCTGTGCCGCATGTGGAGGTGTATGGCTACATGGTGTTGCAGGCGATAAGGCTGCCCAAAAATTAGGACAACAGGCGTTCATAGCGAGCGACATCATCAAAAATATCGGAAAAGCATATCACGAAATACAAGGCATTAGTTAAGTTTTAAACAACAGATCGTATAGACGGGACGTTTCCCGGCTAAATTAAAATCGAAAAATAAATAAACCATGAAGAAAAATATTTTTTTAGGAATTATTTTGGTCGGATTGATGGGATCATGTACCTCAACCAAGAAAGGAACAACCATTTCATCTGGCGTGGGGCAACACGTGGGACAAAGCGCCCTGGTGTACGGTTTGCCGCAAACACGCCTGTATTTCGATGTGGAGATGGTGAAAACCATTATCAAAAAAGGTCCCTACGCCGAATATGCCAACCGGATGCTGGGTCTGCAAAATGTCCCGATGAAAGATTCGGAATCATGGCAGATCAGGTCCATCCGCATCAACGACCGGCAGGAAATGGACAACAAACAATTATATACACTGTCGTTTATCAACTATCCGCAAAACGTTGACAAGCTGCTGCGCTTCACCAAAGAAGGTCTATTAATGGATTTGGCGTCGAGCAATGTTTTGGTAAATAGCCAATATTCGGGCAAGAGCGGCGAAGAGTTCCAGTTTGTGAATGCCGCCGTTAGATCGACGACTACCGAAAAAGTGGACACGACATTCAGGACCATCCTTACCGACACTGCTTTTGTAAAAATACCTGTACTGCAACGCAAAGTAATGAGCAAAACCGCCGAAGAACAGGCTCGTGAAGCCGCCCAGCAGATTTTCAATATCCGGCAAAGCCGCCTTGATATGCTGACAGGCAATACAGACTATCACCCGGAAGGGGCTGCCTTGAAATTGGTTCTCCAGTCGTTGGACACACAAGAGGAGCAATTGTTGTCGCTTTTCAATGGAGCAAAGATCGAAAGCCGTATTATCAACACCTATTCGGCAGTACCTGACAAGGCAGGCGCAACCCCCTTGTTCTATTTTTCCGACAGGGCTGGTGCCGTTAACAAAAACACAGCCGGAGCCAAGGAAGTCTGGTTTGAAGTAGGGAAAACCACTGCTCCGGTTTCTATCACACCTAGCCAGGAAGCTGTCAATACCATCTATTACCGGATTCCGCAGGTGACAGCAGTATCGGCAGGTGTGGATAAAAATGTGATGGTAAATGAGCAGATAACTATTTACCAATTTGGTAATCTGGTTTCATTTCCGCTTGTAGCACCTAAAAAGTGAAACCGAGGGATAACTTTTCAGGAAGATTTGGAATTATCGCGGCGGCGGCAGGTTCAGCCATCGGGTTAGGAAATATTTGGCGTTTCCCTTATATATGCGGGCAAAACGGTGGTGGCGCTTTTTTAATCATCTATCTTGCTTGCGTCATACTCATCGGATTGCCTATTATGCTGGCCGAATTCAGTATCGGTCGCCGTGCCCAAAGCAATGCTTACCGCGCCTTCAAGACGCTTTCACCAAGATCGCACTGGTACCTGATCGGTGTAATGGGCATCGTAGCCGCATTCACCATTCTCTCTTTCTACAGTGCCGTGGGCGGTTGGACGATAGAATATATTTTCCGTTCTGTTTCCGATACGCTTTCCGATCATCCCACAGAACAATTCAATAGCTTTATTACCGGTAGCTACAAGCCGTTATTATTTCAACTCGGTTTTTTGATACTATCCCTTGCCATTGTGACAATGGGTGTGAAAAAAGGCATCGAACGTAGCTCAAAGATATTGATGCCCTTATTGTTGCTGTTGCTCATCATACTATGTGTCCGTTCAGTGACATTGCCGGGATCTTCCGAAGGCTTGATGTTCCTGTTAAAACCCGATTTTTCAAAATTAACAAGCGATTCAATATTGCTTGCCATGGGACAGGCATTTTTTTCGCTAAGTTTAGGCATGGGTTGTCTCATCACTTATGGTTCTTATGTCAAACGAAATGAAGACTTAACGTATGCAGCAGGCATGATTGCCGGAACCGATACATTGATCGCACTGCTTGCGGGCATTGCTATTTTCCCGGCAGCCGCTGCGTTCCATATTGAACCGGGATCGGGTCCCGGGTTGGTGTTCATCACGCTTCCCGGCATGTTCCAGCAAATGGCTGGCGGGATGATCTTTTCTACCTGCTTCTTCGTATTATTGTGTATCGCAGCACTCACTTCGGCTATTTCCCTGCTCGAGGTGGTGGTTTCTTTCTGTGTGGAAGAAATGCATATCCGCCGGGGACGAGCTACGGTTCTGGTTGCCGTGTGCGTGTTCCTATTGGGGATATTGTGTTCATTATCACTGGGAATTGTTCCGCTGAACTTGTTCGGGAAAAACTTCTTCGATTTGATGGATTTTACTTCATCCAACCTGTTATTACCCATTGGCGGATTCTTCATTTCTATCTATGTGGGCTGGATATTGAAAAAACGGATTGTTGTGAAAGAACTCACCAACGATGGTACGAAGAAGTTCACCTACATGCGCGTATTTTTTTTCCTGATTCGTTATATTGTTCCGGTAGCTATTCTGTTGGTATTTGTTTCCGGACTTATAAGATCGTAAGACGTGTAAGACCGTAAGATTTAAGAATTCTTCTTTTCTTACGGTCTCACATGTCTTACGGTCTTAGATCTCACATGTCTTACGATTTCTTTTGTTCGATCAGGTAAGCGATTACTAACCCCAACCCGCCAAAAAGCAACATCAAGGCAAAATATAGAGCATCTCCATTAGGAAGATTACCCATACAGTAATTCATGATTACTGCTATACCTAAGCCCAAACCTAAGCCGGCTAACAATAGCCCAAGCCTCAAAGCCCAGGACGTCTGCGTCGGGGGCGAAAACCATTTGGTAATGTCCGGCGGAATCACGGCCCCTTCATTAAGGCTTATCTTTTCGATAATAGCCATTCGCTCTTTGCGGCGAGCGAATAATTCAACCAACTTGTAAACAGCGTATGCAATTCCTAAAACCATAATTGCAGGGTATAATTCATGAAACATATTATTTATTTTTTAAAAGGTTATTAATATTTTTGCTGTCACATCGTTTGACGCCGGATATTTATTCCGGTTACAAAAATTAGGGATTTTTTTTATTGATAAGTCCACGGTATTCAATGTCGTTTAGTTATACCAAGGTGAAAGAGGTTTTCGGATTTTCCGAAGTGGTGTTCGGCGTAGCGTCTTCGCTACGTCGCAGCTAAAAGCAAGGCTCCTGCCTTGCATGGTGGAAAGCAGGAGCTTTCCTTTTAGCGCGACGGAGTCTGGAGACTCCGCCGAACAACGATCCGAACCGAGCTTACGAGCTCAGCGGAGCTAAAACCACTTTCACATCTGTATAAAAACTGACCGTGATTTGCATCAATGCCGTCCCTGAGGGCCGTAACGTGCCATTGACGCCCATCAATGTCATCCCTGCGGGTCAAAAAGACGATTGACGCCCATCAATGTCGTCCCTGAGGGTCAAAAATGCCATTGACGATCATCAATGTCGTCCCTGAGGGTCGAAAAGACGATTGATGCCCGTCAATGACGTTTCCGGGTATCAGGTAAAGTCAATGACGATCATCACCGGGATAACCCTTTCAGGGAGGTCTGCGGACGAGTATAAACTAATTTTGATATGTTCTTATTTTTTCAGATCATTGTAACCAATATCAATATTCTGCGTCCATATTAATGTATGACGACATGCGATGACTCCATTTATATCAAGCGGACGCTTGCAGGCGACACGGCAGCATTTTCCGTGTTGGTAGAACGTTACCAGTCGCTGGTGTATTCAATGGTTGTCCGAATGGTGCGTCATCGTCAGGATGCCGAGGACATAGCCCAGGATGTGTTTGTAAAAGCATTTTCGTCACTGGGCAGTTTCCGGGGCGAATCGCGTTTCTCGACATGGTTGTGCCGCATTGCTTATACCTCGTCTGTATCATATACCCGTCGGCAACGTCCCGATAGGGCGGGCATCGAAATAGAGCACGAGCTCGATACCCGTCCGGATGAAGCCGATGAAAATGGCCAGCGGGAAGACCGGTTGCAGCAATTGCAGCAATCATTGAATAAACTCTCATCAGAGGACGCTGTTTTAATCTCCTTATATTATCAGCATGACAAATCGGTGGATGAAATTGCACCTATCACCGGTCTGTCGGCCAGTAACGTAAAAGTGCGGTTGCACCGGATACGGAAAAAGTTGCATGAAGAAATTAAATTGGAATAAACATGAATACCTTACATGACCATGATGAAAAGTTGAGGCATTTGTTCCGGCAACTACCGGAAGAAAAGCCTTCGGCTGGTTTCTCTTCACATGTGATGGCACAGGTGAGACTCGAAACACAACGAATCACCGAACGAAAACGGAAGCACCGCATGGCTTGGATCGTATCCATTCCATTATCTATTATTTTCCTGACTGCTGCCGGATATTTCTCCCGTGCATATTGGGAAATAAACCTTTTGAAATATTTCGAACCATTGTATACACCTTTGAGCAACGCTTTCTCCTCCATTATCGGTCTTTTTACCGGAGGCAACGGGGATAAAATTGTTTTATTAGGAGTGACGGCTTTGGTTCTTTTACTTGGAGATTTGTTCTTTCGGCGCTATATGGAACAGAAAAAACAACTTAAACATACGGTATAAATATGTGATCATTTTTTAAGTGGAAGATATAAAAAGGAAATTCTGCCTTTAACGCAAATGTCCGAATTTATCCATACTGTGCTGAATACGACCTATCCATGGTCAACGCAAAGTTTCACACCATATACGCACAATATGAAATTTTGAAAAAACAAATCGCAATAAATTAAAACAAAAATTATGGAAAATCGCAATATAAAAAACAGGAAAAGAAATATTTTTTGTGTTGTTTGAAAAAACATTTTACATTTGACCCCCCAATACAGGAAGATAGAAATTCACTTTGTACATTTTTTTAACACATCAAATTTAATTGTAAATCTTGACAGAAGACGTGACATGCCTCTTGCAAATATATCCCGTGTGCGCACACGTCACATTAGGTTATATTTCTTGCCTATAACTATACCACCACAGTATTGTTTTTTACAATATTGTGTTTTTCATGGAAAGATGCAATCCCTGATTTTTCCACCACTCGTACAAAAAAGAAAAGCAAAGACTTGCATTATCGTAATTACATATTTGTCGTTCAAATCATAGAAAATATATTAGAAAGAAAACACAGAATAATTAACTATTTAAAATTTGATGCCTATGCATAGATCCAATTAACATACAGTTAGAAAGCCTTTATATAATTCATGATGACCGGATATTATACCTAATTGAAAAGTTGCATTCGGCGGAGTCTGGAGACTTCGCCGAGCCATTCAGTCCACAAGCATTGGGTAAAATATTCGACAATCATTTTCAATAAATTCAAAATTATCAATAAATTAAGATGAAAATACCATGGCGCATGCTTTCAGCAGCATGCTTTATAATTGTTTTATGTTTGTTTTCATGCAAGGATAATAACGAAGAAAACAAACAATCCGAAGTTCCACCATATGATTCCAGTAAACCAGTGGAACTTACCCGGTTTTATCCAGACTCGGGAGGAATGGCAACAAAAATTCTCCTGGAAGGCAATAATTTTGGAAATTCTCCTGAAAAAATAAAAGTATATTTCAATCATAAGCGAGCGGCCGTTGTGAGATCGGCAGGAGATATGATTTATGCCATTACACCCCGCCAACCCGGCGATACATGCACCATATCAGTGGTTGTCGAATCCGATTCCGTTATATATCCCAGTACCTTTGAGTATACCACTACCATTGGAATATCCACTGTGATAGGGGTGCCCAATGCGAATGATAGCAAGCCTGGAACCTTGTCGGAAGCAAGGATGCAAAAACCACAATTCATTTGTGTAGATGATGAATATAACGTATATGTATCGAACGAAGGTGCCGGAATATACTTGATCAACGAAGCTGCCAATGTGGTAACCAAAATGATGGAATCGGGTTCGTATAATGCCCCGACGATTGACCTTTCCACACGCAGGCATATCCTGGTACCGGCTAATAGCAAATATCCCTACCTGAGGTTTTCCCTGGACGAAGGTTTTTCTTACCGGAACATCAATCCTGTGAAGGTGGCCAATACAGAGTTGGGCATCAGTAATAGTTGGGACTTTGCCAATAAGCATCAGTTTGCATCGTGCGAATTAGACGGTATGATCTATTTCGGATCGCGTAATGCTTCATATATCGTGCAGATCAATCCGTCCACCAGGGAAATGAAACCCATATTCGACCTGAAGGATTACCAGTCCAATTATTTCTCCATGTTCCATCCGAAAGATAAACACATGTTGTACATGGTTGCCAGGAATTTGTATTGCATCTACAGGTATAATATTCTCACTGGTGAGTTTGAGCTATTTGCCGGGACCAAGGGAAGGCCTGGCCATTCAGATGGCGACCGGTTGACGGAAGCTCTGTTCAAGGAAGTGATACAGATAGATTTCGACGAAGACGGCAACCTGTTTGTTGCAGACAAAGGCAACCATTGTATCCGGAAGATTACACCGGAAGGTATTGTCAGTACGGTCATAGGTATCCCCGGTACCGCAGGATATGTGGACGGCACCCAGGATTATGCCATGCTTAATGAACCATGGGGAGTGGCAGTAGCCAGGGATGGGTCTGTATATATTGCAGATTACAAGAATCAATGTGTCAGAAAATTATCCATTCAGTAAAAAGCGAACATGACGAATAAAATCTTTTTTATCATATCATTATTATTGATTTGTCATACCACTTTTGGTCAAAATCAACTAACCATCAGCGGTGTAGTGTGGGATGAAGAAACCAAGGAAACGCTTCCCGGAGTTTCGGTGTATCTCAAAGACCGGCCGGGTGTTGGTACTACAACCGATATCAATGGCAAATATTCAATCAAAGCATCCAACGGAGATGTAGTGGTCTTTACTTTTATTGGATATGAACAGTTTGAATACCGTGTAACCAAAAATGAAGCCGATTTACAGGTTCACATGAAATCATCCACCATTATGATGGAAGAAGCGGTAGTTACCGGTATGGGGACCACACAACGGAAAGTCAGCGTTGTGGGAGCGATTACTTCGGTTAATATCAAGGAATTGCAAACGCCGGGCGTGTCGGTAAACAATATGCTGGGTGGTCGTGTTCCCGGCATTATAGCCTTGCAAACCAGCGGTGAACCGGGCGACGACATTTCTGAATTTTGGGTGCGAGGTATCGGTACGTTTGGCGCCAATTCGAGCGCCCTGGTACTGATTGATGGTCTGGAAGGCGAACTGAGCCAGGTAGACCCAGCCGACATAGAAAGCTTCTCGATACTGAAAGACGCCGCCGCCACAGCCGTATATGGAGTGCGTGGTGCAAATGGCGTTGTGTTGGTGACTACCAAGCGGGGTGATGAAGGTAAGCTACAAATCACGGGAAGGGCTAATTTCACTCTTTCGCATCTTACAAGGATGCCCGAATTTGTGGGATCTTACGATTATGCACTATTGGCCAACGAGGCGCGTGTTGTAAGAGGTGACTTGCCTTTGTATTCCGACATGGAAATGAAATTGATCGAAAGGGGATTAGACCCGGACTTATATCCGGATGTCGACTGGCAGAATGAGATCATGAAAAAGACCACGCATAAACAAAGCTATTATGCAAGTATCCGTGGAGGAGGCAAGCTTGCCCGTTATTTTGTCAGCGTGGGACTTTCCAACGAACCGGCAGCCTACAAGCAGGCTGCCAACAGCGATTATAACAAAAATATTGGTTACAACAAGTACACTTTCCGTTCCAATATTGATATCAATTTGACGCAAAGCACAAAAATATACTTCGGGGCCGAGGGATTTTATTCGAAAAACACGATGCCGGGTATCAGTAGTACCGATAACCTTTGGCAGTCGTTAGCGATGTTGACCCCCATAACAATTCCGAAAGTATATTCCACTGGCGAAATCCCGTCTTACGGCACCGGTTTCAATACCTTTTCCCCCTATGTAATGCTGAACCACACGGGAATACTCACTAAAGAACAAAGCAACATGCAAGGAACCCTGTCTATAGAACAGGATTTTGCAAAAATACTCAAAGGCTTAAAGATGAGGGCACAGGGTGCATATACTGCCACCAATTATTTTGATGAACGTCGCTATATTCTTCCGGATATGTATTTTGCTGATGGGCGAAATGTTGACGGAACGTTAAGACTTATAAGAAGGATTGCAGCAATACAAACACAATATAGTTATAGCCAGGATCAGTATCGGAAATTCTTTTTCGAATCGAATATAACCTATGAAAATGTTTTTGCAGAAAACCACCGGGTTTCGGGATTGCTGTATTTTTATATCAGTGATCATAAAAAGATTACAGAAATTACAAGCAAATATGGTAATACATTGCCGTTGAGCTTGGCTGCCCTTCCTATCAGATACCAAGGATTGTCGGGGAGGATCACATATGGTTTCCGCGATACTTATTTGTTGGATTTAAATTTCGGTTATACAGGCTCTGAAAATTTCCAACCAGGCAAACAATTTGGTTTTTTCCCATCGGTAGCAGTCGGATGGATACCTACTCAATATGATTTGATGAGAGAAAGCCTGCCGTGGCTGGATTTTCTTAAAATCAGGTTCTCCTACGGAAGTGTGGGAAATGACCGTATTACTGGCGACAGGAGATTTGCTTACCTGACTACTTTTGATTATGCCGGCACTCCTGGATGGGGTGGATCGTATGTTATCGACGAAAACCTTATAGGCGCTGATAACCTGGAATGGGAAAAAGCCATTAAAAGTGACTTGGGAATTGAGGCGCATTTGTTCAAACAAAGACTTTCCTTTACTGTTGATATTTTCAATGACCTCCGCGACGGCATTTTCCAGCAACGCACACAGGTACCCGGTTACATTGGTGCTGTGAATATGCCATACGGGAATGTGGGTAGTATGAGGAGCTATGGTTCCGATGGAAATATTTCTTTTACCCAACCCATCAATGAAAACATGAGTTTCACAGTCAGGGCAAACTATACCTATTCGCTTAGTAAAGTAAAGTCCTGGGAACAGGTAGATCAGAAATACGACTACCAATATTTTAATGACTGGCCCAATGGTGTTATAAGAGGATTCAAGTCGCTGGGGCTTTTCCATGATGAAGCCGATGTGGCCGCCAGTCCCAAACAATTCGGGGCTGTGCTTCCGGGCGACATTAAATTCAAGGATGTGAATGCCGACGGAAAGATAGATGATTATGACAAGGTACCACTCTCCCTGAGAAATAATTTTCCTACTTTGATGTACGGATTCGGGGGTGAGTTTTCCTATAAAGGATGGACGGTTGGCTTCCTTTTCAAAGGGACAGGAAAAACGGAATATTACCATGTCGGAATTGGTGACGACAGGTTAGGAGGCGGTACCGGAATTGGCTATGTGCCTTTCCACAATCAGCAAACCGGCAATGCTTTAACCATTGTAGCCGATCAGCAGAACCGGTGGACTCCGGCTTCCTATTCGGGTGATCCTGCTACCGAAAATCCCAATGCCATGTTTCCAAGGTTAACATACGGTAGGAATGAAAATAATTCCCAATTATCCGATTTTTGGAAAAGGGATGCGAAGTATCTGAAATTACAGGAAATATCTATTTCTTACAAAATGAAATTGCAGGCGTTGCAAAAAATAGGCATTTCATCCATGGAGTTCCAACTGGTAGGCACCAACCTGTATACATGGGACAAGGTAGACTTATACCATCCGGAACAGGCCTGGCGCAATGGTATTATTTATCCGATACCGGCCCAATATGCCTTTCAGATGTATATTTATTTATAAATTAAAGAATTATCATGAAGAAAATAATCATCAAGCTATTTCTTATTATTCCGGCTTTGTGTTTTTTGACAACCACTCATTCATGCAAAGATTTTCTTGACATTAGTGATTATTCCCGGGATTTGTTGACTTACGATTCTATTTTTTCCGACAAGAATAATTTAGAAGCATATCTTTGGGGTGCAGCCGGAATGCTCCCACTCGAAGGAGCCATCTGGGGAAATGGTTCAGCCCAGGGAAGGTCTTTTCCCGGGATCGCATGTTCCGATGAGGGATTTATTCAGTGGATTTCCGCAGGCTGGCAATCCGGACAATTGGTACAGGGTATGGTGAATGCCGATAATGTCGCAGGCACCAATTTATATATGTGGGACCACATGTACAAAATTATCCGTAAGGCCAATACAATCCTTGCCAATATAGACAAATGCAAGGAATTGACAACTCTTGAGTTGAATATGTATAAAGGATATACTTATTTTCTCCGGGCTTACGCCTATTGGAATATACTATGCGTACACGGGCCGGTTGTTTTGTTGGGTGATAATGTATACGAAACCAATATGACGCCGGATTATTATGTCATCGAAAGGGCCACTTATGACGAATCCGTAGAATACATCTGTTCCGAAATGGAAAAAGCGGCTCCTTTCCTGCCTACTTCTGTTCCCATAGCACAATTCGGACGGCCGACAAGAGGCTCTGTCTATGGAGTAATTGCCCGCATACGTTTACAGCATGCCAGTCCCTTGTTCAACGGAGGCGGTGGCGCTTCTGGAGATGCCGGGAACTCGGCCAGGTTGTATTACGGATCATGGAAAAGAGCCTCGGATGGCAAGCATTTTGTAAACCAGGAATATGACGAGCGGCGCTGGGCATTGGCGGCCTATGCCGCCAAAAGAGTAATGGATCTGAAAACATATTCATTGCACACTTATGAAGCCGACCAGTTCACACCGGCATTACCTGCCGGAATGGTCAACAAAAACAAGTATCCCGATGGCCCCGGTGGAATAGATCCATACCGGTCATATTCCGATATGTTTACCGGCGAAAGCTTGGCTGCCAACAACCCGGAATTTGTATGGGGAAGAATGGATGCTTCCGTCACGGAATATACGCGCCATAGTTTTCCGAAAGAATTCGGCGGATATGGAGGGATGGCGCTTACCCAAAAAGTAGTGGATGCCTTTTATATGGCAGACGGCAGCGATCCGGTTTATCCGGGAACTACGGACTGTCCGTATGACGAAACCGGTTTCATGACCGGTATCCGGTCATTTTCGGGTTATCAGTTAGGCGGCGGCCCTGCGGTGTTCAACATGTATGTGAACAGGGAAGCTCGTTTTTACGCATGTGTGGGATTCAGCCAGTGCTTTTGGCCAATGACTTCCACTACCGAATCAGGCAAATTCAATCAGTATTTCGGGTATGCGGCAGACGACAATGCCGGAAAATACCAATCGGCTGGTAATGTCGAGGATTATACGACCACCGGTTATGTTTCCAAAAAATACATTCACCGCGATGATGCATTATCAGGAGCTAATGCGAGCAGACTGGGCAAGCCGTTCGGGGCTATCCGCTATGCCGAGATACTCCTGTCGTATGCCGAAGCGTTGAATAATCTCACCCAAAGTTGGACCATCACAGGAAGCGACAGCGTTGAATACACATTCTCACGCGATGTCAATGAAATAGCCAATGCCTTTAACTTGGTCAGGTATCGTGCCGGGTTACCCGGATTGACCGACGAACAATTAGCCAGTAAGGAAAATATGTTTGAGGCCATCGAACGGGAACGAATGATTGAGTTCCTGCACGAAAACAGACGGTATTACGATATCAGGCGTTGGGGTGTATACCTGGACAGGGATTCGGAACCCATAGAAGGAATGGATGTAGAAGGACGGCGCAGTGACGGATCATACTATCAACGTGTCAGGTTGAATAACCTGAGGGCAAGAAGCCGTATTACCGATAAAAAAATGGTATGGCTTCCAATCGGCACAACAGAGATTAAGAAAGTACCCACGATTTCGCAAAATCCGGGATGGTAGAAAAATATTATAAAAAGAAATATATGAAAATTCCTGTTAAAATAATCGCAATAGTCATTTGTTTTGCATTGTCTTCATGCGATGTTTACGAAAAGTTTGGCGAAGAATTATATGAAAATGTGTTTTGTCTGGTTGGGGATTCTGAAAATATTTATGCTATACCCCACTCTTTCGAAAACGAGGTGTCCGAGGGGTTTGTATCTATCTATTGTGGTGGAACCAACCCGATAGAGAAAGATGTTACCATTGAATTGGAATATGATGATACGAGTATATCGGAGTATAACAACCTAAAATTCGACCTTGATGTTTCCCGGTATGCCAAGTGGTTAGATCGTTCCAAATATGAAATACAGACATTTTCCGCCACCATAAAAGCCGGGCAGAAAGATCCTTATGTAGTAATTCCGTTAAAGATATTTACCAAAGGAATTACTCCAGACACTATATTCTTTATTCCTTTAAAAATAAAGAGTATAACAGACGGATATTCGGTGAATCCGGAAATGAACAAAGTACTTTATCGTCCTCAGGTAGAAAATAAGTACGCACAAACCCAGGTACAGACACTTTATAGTTTACGGGGTAAACGCAATGGGTCAGAAATTACCGGTTCAAAGAATGCTTATCCGCTTTCTGCCAATCAGATCAGGACAACAGTTGAAAAACAAACCGGTATTGACCGGAACAATAAAATTGTTCTTGACTTGATCAATAAGTATAGCATCATCCTTACTGTTAACGATGACAAAACGGTATCGATCACGTCTTACGGTACCATCCAGGTGGAACAGCTCGGCGAACCTAAGGATAACCGGTTTGAGATTACCGACTTGATGCGCTTCTACATCCATTACAGGTATAGAACGTTGGAGCAACCGGCAACAGAAACATCTGAGGCGGTATATAGCAGTTGGGTCGAGGTTGAAGAAGTGTTGAGGAGACAAAATTAAACCTGAACCCACAATTTGAATAGAAAGGGCTGTCTGAATGAATCGGATGGCCCTTTTATTTTTAGCCAGTCACTCTTTGGCAGGTAAACAATTCAAATGACTTACAAATAACATATGCAATTCCTATCAATAAAAGATTTTCAGTAAAGAAAGGTGATCATCAATGAGGACGTCCTATAATTTTCTTACACGAACAATTAACAATATTGTGAAGCGTATGTTTTTATTTAACGAACATCGTAACAAAAGAATGTAACAAAAATGTTTTTTTATCGTATAAACAAAAGATAAACATCAGTCCCAAAGCATTATCAGACACTATAACGCATTGGGAATGTCGGATTTATCATCGATGACAAATGATTATCATTAAAAGATCACATACCTTTTTGTTGAAAGTAGCCCTGCTCATCCTGATAGGCCTGCTTATGGCTATTTCATTTGTATCGGCAGCAAACCTCATTGTTAAGCAACCCAGGGACACAGTTATTTGTAAAGCGATCAAGACAGCGACATTTACTGTAACAGCAAACCCAAGTTACGAAGTTGCCTACCAATGGTACAGAGGCAACAGCGCTATACCCAATGCCACAGGCGACAGTTATATGGCCCAACAGGAAGGAAGCTATCATTGTGTTGTCTGGGATATCAATATGCCGGCCAACAAGGAAAGTTCCAATGTCGTTACGCTATCATACATTGACATTCCCTCGATCGGTAGCATCAATGCCCCCGGGGTGTGTAACAAAACAAACCTTATAGCAGAAGCTGTTAATGTGAAAAACAACGGTAGCGCCATTACGGGATATGAATGGGTTTTGGGCGGAAATATAGTCGGAAGCGGAACCGGGTCGACTATTGATAAGTTGGATACTTATGTGGACAGTACCATGCAATTAGCCACTTTGACATTAAATGTCATGAATTCTTGCGGAGTCGGTTCCTCATCCATGCAGATCACTGTAAACCCAACCCCGGTAGCGCCAAATGTCATTTCGAAAGACTATTGCCAATACGATCAAGCCACACCCTTAGCCATTACCCAAAGCAACGCAACATGGTATACTTCGTCAACGGGCGGTACAGGATCCAAGGTTGCCCCTACCCCCGACACAGACACTCTGGGTACATACAATTGGTGGGTAACACAAACCATCAATTATGGCGATGTTTCATGTGAAGGCTACCGTACCAAGGCTACCGTAGTGGTCACCCCGAGATCCGACGCACCTGTAACTGATGTCGTGCCTAAATACTGCGTGGGCGACACCAAAACATTGGAAGCTCAGGGTGACAATATCAAGTGGTACTCCAGTTCGATGGTACCTTTGGTTGACACGCGGATACCTACGAGCAGCGCGGGAGAACAAGTGTATTACGTAACGCAGACCCAAGCAGGAAAATGCGAAAGCAAACCGGTAAAAGTAACCGTTACCATACAAAACAATGCGAATGAAGCACTGATCACACTCTCTGGTATTCCCGAAGCAGCATGTCCCTACAACCCGATAATTATAGAAGCAACGGCAAATGTTTCCAATCCTGTTTTTACATGGTATGAAAATGATGACAAAACAGGGTTTATACAGACTGGCAGCACTTATACAACAAACCCGTTAACAGCAAACGCAACATACTACGTTACGCTCACCTATACGGGACATTGCGAAAGTCAACCCAAAGCCGCTGTTATCATCGTAAGCGACAACGTGCGTCCGGCAATTATTGCCCCGCCAACGGTTGTTGCACCGACCAACGACGGCGTTTGTTATGCGACCAACGTACAAACCGGCACACCTGTTGTGGCAGATAACTGTACCCCGCATGACCAGATTGTAATTTTTGTCGATCCGTCACTATCGCTTTACAAACTGGGTAGCACAACACTCACATGGTGGGCCGAAGACCTGATGGGCAACAAGGACTATGCCTTACAGACAGTCACTGTGCAGGACCAGGAAGCCCCAAAAGGTTATTGTCCGGAAGACATCATCATGGAAGTGAATGATGATGTGGATTCGGTAGTTGTTAATTACATCCTGAATTATTCCGACAACTGCGGCAACATTGATATTGTCCGCGAATCGGGGAAAGCCTCGGGATCATATTTCCCGCTAGGCACTACCATTGTAAGACACAGTATCAGCGACAGCACCGGGAATGTGGCTATATGCGAATTCAAAGTGATTATCCGTCATCCTTACCGCGCAATGGAACTGGCGTTACGTGTATCGGCTTATGAAATATGTTCGGGACAGGCGGTTACATTGACGCCAATCGTTAGCGGAGGTACTGAGAAATACACCTATTCGTGGAGTCCACGTCCCTGGACCAATGCTGTATTGGAAGACTATCCGCTTGTGACAACGACATACGAAGTAACAGTAAACGATGGTATCAGTTCACTTTCAAAAAGTGTAGAGATCACCGTGTTGGAAACTCAACCGGTAAAGCTTACCATCGACAAACGCATGGATGAAATACTTGAAGGCGATGAAGTTGTTGTAAAAGCAACTTCCGGTTTTGCCAGCTACAAATTCCTGCTCAACGACAAGGTGATGCAGGAAGTGGGTGTGAGCGACCAGATAGCCTTCATAGCCGAACTGGGCACCTACTTTGTCCGCGTATTTGCCACTGACGTCGATTATTGCGTCTCACAGGACCAGTTAGAGATAGATGTGGAAAGTAAAAAACTGCCGAATGTATTTACGCCCAACCAGGACGGCAAGAATGAAATCTTCCTGGAAGGTTACGACCTGAAAGTTTTCAGCCGTGCAGGAGAATTACTGTACCAGGGAACCGCTGGATGGGACGGCCGCTATAAGGGCAAAATGCTTCCACAAGGCACTTATCTGTATGTGGTTACACGTACGATGAATAATGGTGAACACCGCATATACAAGGGTACAGTAACGTTGAAATTATAATGACAGAACGTTGAAAAGACTCTTATACATATCCGTTTTGCTCTTTTGTGTATCACTGACATTGCATGCACAAACAGACCCGATGTTCCTCCAGCAAACTAACAACCGCGGGGTGTTCAATCCTGCCGTTACGGGAAAGGGTGGTGACATCGATATAGCGTTTGGGTTACGCCAGCAATGGGTAGGATTCTCAGGGCCAGCAACTCAGGTGTTGAATGGCAACGGATTCATCAGGCAAATACGTTCGGGAGTCGGACTGAGGTGGCTGAATGACAAGTTTGGTCCGCAAAAAACACAAAACATCAAAATCGATTATGCTTATTTCATACCTTTTGAGGAAAAAGCATTTTTATCGTTAGGTTTGGGAATGGGTATTCTCAACGACACCTACGACGAATCGGAGTTTTTTGCCAGAGACGATAATGACGAGGCAATCACCTATACAAAGGAATCGAAGACATTGCCTGATTTCGATTTCGGTTTTGAATTCAATACCCGTCAATTCGAAATAGGAGCTGCAGTAACACACATCAGTTATGCATATGCTGACCAGAGCCTGTTACGACCGATGCGGAATATCTATGCATACACACGTGTCAAACTACCGATAGACAAATATTGGGATTTCATCCCGGGCATCACCTGGCACAACACCCAAAAGCTGAATACTTATGAAGTTAGTGCAGCCTTCCGGTACAACAACAATATTTGCGTCAACCTGATATACCGTAACCCTATGACTTTCGGGATATCGGCGGGTATCAATGTTTATAGAGGTTTCCGGCTGGCTTATTCCTACGATTACGGGATCGACAACCTGAGCAGTTACAACAGCGGCTCACACGAAATCATGATTTCTTACAATGTTCCTGTTAATACCACTTACGTGAGAAGCAAACTCCGCTTCTTCAAGTGGAAAATGTTTTAACTAAGTCGATCAAAATTTATTTCTTCAATTGAAACTCTTCTTTCACCACTGTGCTGGCATACCGGCTGGGATAGGCCGTAAAAAAACCTGACACAGCAATAGCGTCCTGCGGGTCGATACAGCGGATATTTGTTTCCACGTTAGCAGGCGGACCGCCGAAGATTGGGTTGAAACCACGTAACTCAGACCGTACGTTACTGATGAATGTGGCGTATTCCTTAGAAATGGCATTGATGTTGAGCGTCACTTTGTCGCCGATGTGCAGAATTTCATTAGTGTCTTCCTCGTCCGGATCCTGGTCCAGATAATAACAGGCTACCCCATCGATATACATTCCATTGATGAACTCGTCGTCCATTACAAAAAATTTATTGATGGTAGGGTTCACTACCGAATCGTTGATGGCCACGAAAATACTGTAAAAATTCTCCTCCGGCTCATCCTGTGCATACAGAAGCACTTCTACCGTATTTTTGAAAATGGTTGAAGCCTGCAAACCCACTGAATCTATGTAATTGATATGGGTAAGGTATGCCGACGACTGGTAATGTTCGGAAACCTGATCACCATCGGAATCAAGTAATACATTCAAAGTATAGGTCTTGCCCTGTTCGCCGTAAACATCGGCCGCAGTCTGGTATAAGCCGGGTACCGTATCGTTTTCAGCCAATGGAATTACCTTCCCGTCACTGTCCGAAATAGTCACCGTAGCATGACTGACACCTTCGGGGCTGTCGGTAGTGAAATATCCTGCCGAACGGGTAATGCGGATCGAATGCTGCACGGTGTCGGTGGTGATGTATCCATAGATGACCAACTGTGGCGATGCATCGTCGGTTTCTATGTCGATGCGTTCGGTACAGGAAGCAGCAAAAAGCGCCAGGACAATCCAACACCACATCAACCTGCCGGGCCTCACAGCCTTGGTGTATTTTCTAAGGTCTTTGATATCTGATAGTTTATTATATCTTCTCACTATTGAAAAAATAAATGTATATCGGATGTACTCGTCATTGCGAGCAATAGCGAAGCAATCTCATGGTTATAAAGATAGATTGCTTCGTCGTTCCTCCTACCAATGACGCTCGTTTTCAACTTCCAGGTTTTATTTAGGAGTAACATCCGGTAATTATTAATAACATTTTACAAAAGCTATCAAATAACGGACCAAACTACCGAAGCCGCCTTTTCTGAGGGCATCATATCGCCCGGTTTCAGTTTCAGGAGGTATTGCCGGGCTTCGTCCATTTGGGCTTTGGCCTTGGCGGGATGCTGCATCAGGTCGAGTACTCCCGGAGTAATCAATCCTTCACGGCAATTCTCAAGTACAAATTCGGGTATCACAAACCTGTCTGCCAATACATTGATCAGGTTGGCATATTTGGTACCGGCAAAATGTTTCAATATTTTATTGGTAACATAACCAAACTTATAGGTAATCACATGGGGTATGTCGAAGGCAGTCAATTCCAGCGACACGGTCCCCGATGCGGCCAGGGCAAATGTGCTTGCCTGGAACGCAGCATAACGTTCGTATTGCCCCAGTATGACGCGGTGGGGTATCTCCAGATCGGCAAAGGCAACCTCCACCTTGTCCGAAATGGCAGCTACCGAAGGAATGACCAGATACAAATCGGGAAACGACTTTTTTAATTGCCACAATACTTGTTTGAAAACCGGTATCAGTCGTTTGATCTCGCTATGGCGGCTTCCCGGCAATACCGACATCAGTGTGCATTGTTCCGGTATTCCATATTTTGTTTTGAAAGCAACAGGGTCATTCACCAGGTTGGCAGTATTCTCAATCACCGGGTGTCCTACAAAATCACATTTTAATCCGTATTTTTCGAAATAGGGCGGTTCGTAGGGAAGCAACGTCATCAACCGGTCGACAAGGTGGGCTACCGTTTTGGCGCGGCCTTTTTTCCATGCCCATACCTGTGGGGCTACATAATGCACTCTGGGAATGGCGGAACCTTCTTTTTTCAGGCGGGCAAGCACCTGATGCACGAAACCCCAACTGTCCACCGTCACCACCACATCGGGTTTCCGGGTACGAATGTCTTCCATCACCTGGTTCATGCGCCGCATGATCTGTCGCAGCTTAGGCAGCACTTCCAGAATACCCATCACGGATATTTCGGAAATGTCGAACAGGCTTTCGAAACCCAATGCCGTCATGGTTTCGCCACCCATCCCTGCAAACCGGGTATCCGGATCCTTGTCGCGCAAAGCCCGCATCAACCTCGAAGCCAACAGATCGCCCGAAGGCTCACCGGCAATGATGTATACTAATTTTTGTTCAGACACAGTTATTTCGTTTTTTCGTTGATGCCAACAAAAAACGTGCTGGAAATTGCCACAACTATCATGTATTATCTAATATCAAATACATTATGTAATGAGATCTAAGTACTTCCGACAAAGTTATTTGTTTTTTACGGCTAAGACAATAGGAACGAAAAACGGTTCCAAAACATCGTAATGATCTGCATTTGGTTTACGTGGCCACGATCCGCCAACCCTGACTACAACCAGATCAAGTTCCGGAACAATAAAAATTAAACTATCATACAGACCCCATGACCAAAATGCATTTCTGGGGATTCCCTCAATTTTTCCATCAGCATTATTCCACCACAACATTGAATAATGTTGCGATGCTTTCCCATAGTTTTCCGGTTGATTTGACGGGAGAACAGGGTCCTTCGCTTCGGGATGAGAGATGGTATGGACAAAAGAAGCCGGCAATATTTCTTCGCTTCCCCATTTTCCTTCCTTCGAATACAGATATCCGATCCGGGAAAGAGCATCAATATTTGCACTGAACCCCGATCCGAATTCCCTATTGGAAATTCCATTAATTTTTTCCGGCCGGTAAGCGTGTTGTCTCCATCGGATATCATCCCGGGAAATCCCTATGGGTGTGAAGATTCTTTCAAAAATTATATCATTTAAATCACGTTGATATACAAGCGTCAAACACTCGGCTAACCAATTAGGCCCTGCATCACTGTAACTCCAAACAGTTCCCGGTTCGAAGATCAGCGGAGCGTCTTTTCCGGGTTTGTCAAACCCTGCTGTTTGATCGGCCAGCATCCGGAGTGTCATCCGGGGAATCCAACCTGTTTCCAAATTACTTTCGGGAGGTGTCCCCAATGCCGGATGATAAAGCGTTGCACGATCATCCAGGGAAACTTTCCCATCTTTTAAAGCTATCCCAAGCACAGAAACACCGATTGATTTGGATGAGGATTTCAAATCATAAAGTTTCTTCGTATCTCCCCATTCCAGCACTTTTTTCCCACGAAAAATAATACGGCCGGCTCCTCCACCGGACAACGCATAATCACGGGCCTTCAGGAGATAGTCTTCGTTAAGCCCCAATGAAGCGGGTGACGCTTCTTCCCAATCTATATCAAAAGAATCAACATCTGTCTTGAATGAATCTTTTTCATCATGCAGAACAAAACGAGCTTTACGAACGGAAAAACAATCATCTCCGGAAAAGACCAACCAACCGGTACGTCCGTCTTCGCTGAACCATTTGGAAGGAAAGCTATTAGATTCACCAGGGCCTACATCCCAACTTGTTGTATAAAACACTGTTGTCCAAGGCCCCCATGGCTCGGGCGCATCATACACACCGAATCCGCCGCTAAAACGCGTGTCGTCCCCGGCGCCTGCCATGGTCAGGATATAACGTTTCAATCCCGGATTATATACCACATGCGTTCTATAACATGCTCCCGGATTATGAAAAACCGGTTCTCGTTTGCTGATATCCACAGACCACAAAGGTTGTCCATCATCTTTGATCTGGACAAAAAACTCATAGGCCGAACGATCTCGTATTTTATTTTTCGGCACACGCGCAAGTACAAGTTGATTTACCCGCGCATAGGCAGTATTTGCATCGGGTGAATAAATATAAACATATTCATCTCGTGCGCCGGCATAATTCTGTCCGAAATTCAGAAAAGAGGGACAACCAAAACTTTCCGTGAACCTCCAGTCGTTCCATGTCCATGTTTTTGCATCATCGGCAGACCATGCGATCTGGGAATTACCGGCATTTCGGGCCAACATATACAACACATTGTTGACCATCAACATACCACTCGACTTTTTGCCTCTTAGATTATTCCCGCGTTGCTCGCCTGTTGAAGAACGGATATTTTCTCCAATAAAGTTTTCAGGGGTACCTGTCACTTTGATAAAACCCAAGCTTAGTTTTTCGGGGAGGAACGGTTCAAAGCCATTGCCGTCGCCATAAGCTGAATACATGGCATCATCATCTGCCCAGGTAAGCGGCCAATTGTCACTGCCTTTCGCCTGACGGATGATCGTTTCTTTCGGAGCCCACTCTATCCCGGATATTACCGAACTTGGCGGATAAGGCGCTTCCATCGGGATGAAAGATATCAGTGGAAATGTTATAAAAAGTATTGACAATAAATTTCTCATTATTCCCTGTTCTATATTAAGAAAACGCATGAAGCTCATCCGATTTAGGGATGTTATCCGACCATCCTATCCGAACTATATCTTCATCCCAATGATGAAAATGCCTGCCTCGTCAGCCATTTTGATGACGGCTTCGCGTTCAATCAGGAGGATCCCCCCAGCTTCCACGGCGATGCCCTTCATACCGTATTTTTTCAACTGTTCGATCGTTTGTAATCCGATTGCCGGTAAATCCACACGCATGTCCTGTCCGGGTTTGAGTACTTTCACCATCACAGGCGCCTTACCGGCTTTCTTAACCGTGGCTGCACGTGAAAGCATCATGTCTGTTCCTTCAATAGCTTCCACAGCCAACACCATACCTTCCTGCACGACCACAGCCTGCCCAACATCCACGGCCCCTAATGCTTTGGCCACAGTGATACCGCGCCGGATATCGTCCATATCGTCCGACGATGGTTTTACTTTTCCGTAAATACCTTCCGAGAACATCATTTGCGGCACCACTTCTTCGATGCCGACCACTTTAAACCCGTGTTTTTCTATCTCGTCCATCACAGCACGAAACATGTTATCGTCACTCATTTTCTTGATAGCCAATTTGGCCATGAGTTTGGCGCCTTCCCAGTCGGGAATCAGTTCCTTAAACGACGGCCGCTTAATTCCACCTGCCAATACAATGTCGTGCACATCGTTCTTAGCCATTGCTTTCAACATTTTTCCAGCCTCACCAATTTTGGCGAAGATATGTGGAGCGTCTTTCAATTCTTCTTCCTTAGCGTAAGGCTCAATACCTACTACAAATATTTCTTTACCTGTGTCATTACAGTGTTTAATGATTTCTACCGGCATCATCCCGCCGCCGGCAATCATTCCCAGTTTCTTTTTATCCGACATGGATCGTATTTTTTGTGAAAAAACAATTAAATAATGGCTACAAAGTTAATAAAAATGTAAAAAATGATATTGTTTTTCTAAAAAATGCCAATAAAATATTTGTTTTGATTACAAATTAAAATATCAAATGTGGCAAATGTGATTTTCTGTAACCGGAACTATTCAAAATAAGCGTATTTTCTTTTAAGTTTTTATGTCGAATTCACCTATGTAAAGTATAACATAGTGTCTATTTATTGATCAACACTACAACACATTTTTCTACTATTACCCATGCCCTTTAAAAAAATAATGAGAAGCAGTTGATTATAAAAAACTTATCACTACTTTTGTTTGCTGAAACCGGCTCGTGAGAAGGCCTAAGATGAAAGTAATTATTTCATAACAAGATGTTTATATAAAAATTAAATGTGAAAAACAAGAATATGGTATGGTGACAAGCAGGCACAAAAACGATTTTAGTAACCTTTATCAACTCTTTTCGTATAATCATTCGTAATAATTAATGGTAAGACATTAAACATCCGGTAAGATTAGCTGTTTGTTAATGAAAAACAAATAGGTAATCTTGTCTATTATAGTGAAATGAAGTCAATCGGCAAGCATTCTGGAAATAACCCGTACAAAATGTATGGCTGCAACCTTCTTGCAGCAGAGTCCCTTTTTGGTGCCTTGCCATCGTATTACATGACAATGTTGTAAGATATGAAGAAAATATTTTCTCTTGTAGTTATTCTTTTTTGTGGGTTAAATCTGGCTATTGGGCAGATAACTTTTACTGCAACTGCAGATAGCGCCACATGCAATGGCAAGACTGACGGATCTATAGAAATTAATATCACCAGTACATCCGGAGCGCTTGATGTTCGTTTATATCGAAGTGGAGGATCTTCACTACCCGTTAAAGAAGAATTAAATACGGTTTCAAAAAAGATAAATTTTACCAATCTTGGCGCAGCTACATATACCATTTTGATATGTCCTGCCAATAGTAGTTCCGGATGTGCTTCAAGATCAATAATCATATATCAACCGACCAAACTTAGTTTCTTAGGAAATGCATCAGATAATTATGGCATTACCATTATGGATGGATCATGTACTTCCAAGGCATTTATGGAAGTTCCTATCATTGGTGGCACTGCGCCTTTCACATATACCCTGACCGACCAATCTAATCCATCTACACCTATTATAGAAACATCCCCTAACAGAGTAGTAAAATTTGAAGACCTGGACGAAGGTATTTACACTTTAACAGTAAATGACAAGTATGGTTGCGGCCCAATAATAGCTGCCAACCTGAGCGTAAAATCACCTCCGGAATTAACTGCACAAATTGTTGGTGAAAAAGATAATCTATTGTGCAAAGGGGATAATGATGGTTGGATTGATGTTGAAGCAACCGGGGGAACATTTCCATATCATTATGTTTTATATAAATATGTGAATGGCTTTCCTATCATGTGGTCAGACAACTGGTTTAATGGCTATTTTGATCAATTGGGAGCAGGCAAATATATTTTTGTTGTATTTGATTCCAACACAAGCGGCGAGTCTTGTAGTGTTGAAATTCCTTTTACCATCACTGAACCTGCAACTTCTGTAGAAATAACCAATACAACTCATACCGATCTCTCATGCAAGGGAGGTGTTAATATCGGTACCATCAAAGTAATAGCCAAAGGCGGAACAGGAGATCTCACTTACACCTTAACCCCAGGGAATTTAACAAATAACACAGGCGAATTCTCAGGTCTTGCAGTGGGCATTTATACTGTAACAGTTACAGATGAGAATGGTTGTTCTGATGTTACCGGTCAAATCGAAATTAAAGAGCCGGACAAGATCACCTTCGAATACGAAAGCACCGACCCGAAATGCTTCGGAGAGACAACGCCTACCGGAACCATCAAAGTAAAGAATCCTAAAGGCGGCACCGGAACCAACTATACATACAATCTAAAAGGCGGCAGCATCGACAAATCGCAAAGTACACCTGAGTTTACAGGGCTTCCGGCGGGAACATATACGGTGACAGTGACTGATCCTAACGATTGTTCGTCCGATCCGGCCAGCGTTACACTCGAAGCGCCCACTCCTATTAAAGTCAACAAAGCCGACAGAGATTCCACAGCGGTAACTTGTTTCGGTAAAAGTGACGGTTCTATCGGGGTGACAGCCACCGGCGGAAAACCGGGATATATTTACCAATGCGGTTTGGTAATCAACACTACCGGTAAATTTACCAGTTTACCGGCAGGTTCGCAAACGGTGACCATCACCGATGCGAATGGTTGCTCCATCACGGTGATTGTCACAGTGAATTCACCCAAACAGATATACGCGGGTATTACCCTCCATACGGATGTGGATTGCTACGGGAACAACACCGGTGCGCTCACTGCCAAAGGCAAGGGCGGAGACGGCAATTACGATTATAGCTGGAGCAACGGAAAAACGGATGCCGCTATCACCGGATTGATAGCGGGCAATTATATCGTTACCGTCACCGATGGTAACGGTTGTGAGGCCGACACTACCGTTACCATCAAGCAACCGGCAAGCAAATTGGCTTTTGTTGATATTACAAAAATCCATGTTACCTGTTACAATGGCAATAACGGTCAGGCAACAGCCATTGTTAAGGGAGGAACACCTTATTATGAATATGTGTGGAACCCAACTCCCGGCGATGCCAATACCAAGACGAGCGCTACGGCAAGAGACCTGAGTGCCGGCAATTATACAGTTACAATTACTGATGCCAAAGGATGTACAAAAGATAGTACAATCACCATTGAACAGCCGGTAGCTATTGTAGCAACAGCTACTGCAGGCAAATCACCATTGCAATGTTTTGGCGAAACCACAACCATTACGGTTACTCCCACGTCACCGACCACTAATATTACCGATTACCAGTACCAACTGAATGGAGGCGACTGGCAACCCGGGAATGTGTTTGAAAATGTAACTGCCGGAGATTATACAGTGTACATTCGATACAGGTCGACTGCCGGTAGTTGTCCTTATGCCGGAACAGCAACCGTTAGTATCAAGGGAGATCCTGAGGATATTACTTTCGATCTTGAAGTGTCAGGTAATAAATGTGCGGATGAACGCAAAGGTACGATTACAGTAAAAAATGTACAGCCTGCGGCGCAAGGAAAATATATTTACCAGTTACAACCAGCATTAGGCACTCAGGTTGATAATTCATTCACAGAACTTCCCAAAGGCAATTATACGGTAACGGTAATTGACGATCCTACAGGATGTACCAAATCAAAAAGTGTTACCATCACCGATCCGGCAGCTATTGTTCCGGGTACGCCGAAAGTTACACACCAAACCTGCCCCGGAGTTGCCGACGGAAAAATTGAAATGAATGCAAGTGGCGGAACAGGCACGTTGTCATACTACATTGATCCGGACAAGAATGGTCAAAACCCAAGAACAGACGGTATTTTCTCCAATCTGGAAGCAGGCACTTATACTGTCGACATTGTGGATGCCAATTCATGCAAAGTAACAACCAGTTCAATTAGTGTGGATGCAGTCAAATCTATTGACTTTAGGGCAAATGCAGATAAAGCGAAGTTGACTTGTAAGAATGACATAACGGATATTCATATCACACTGCGCGATTCCGAGCCAGGTTACACAGTAGAATATAGTCTTGACAATATAAATGGTCCTTGGCAAACAGAATTGATATTTGAAGATGTAGCAGCAGGCAATCATACTGTTTACGCACGGTATCAGGGAAAAAATTGTGCTCCTGTGCCGTTCAGCGTTCCTATCACCGAGCCGGCAAGCAAGTTAACATTGAGCCCAAATGGCGTGCCAATCAGCCCCAAATGTCATGATCTAGACAATGGCGAAGCTTCTGTTATTGCATCCGGTGGGTGGGGTGGTTATACTTACTGGTGGGAAAATTCGCAGGGTGTTAAGATATCTGATGCAGCAACTGCCATAAACCTTACAGGTGGCACCTACACGGCTTATGTGAAGGATTCTGAAGGCTGTATCGAATTATTGGTAGTAATTGTCGAGCCTGTTGACCCGATCACCATTGATCAACCGATTGCAACCACAGGAGTATCGTGTTTCGGCAAATCCGACGGATCGGCTACCATCGTTCCTCATGGCGGAAATGCCGGCTCTTATACTTATGCGTGGGATAACGGAACAGCCGGATCAGTGAATCCCAACAACAGCCTCGCAGCAGGCAACCACAGCGTTGTGGTATACGACAGCAAAAGTTGTGCCTCGCAGACTTTCAACTTTACCATCGCCGACAGGCCTGAATTAACCATTAGTTTTACAAATAAGAAAGACGCTTCATGCGACGACGCCAAAGACGGTGAAGTTACTGCAACGGTTTCCCCGGAAGGAGGCAATTATACTTATGCATGGAACACTGTTCCCCCGCAGTATGCAGCTACAGCAACAGGATTGGGTAAGGGCAGTTATACAGTCACAGTTGCTTATGCAGAATCGCCAGGTTGTACTTTCACCAATGTGGTAACTATTGGCGCACCCAGTCCGATCACCGGTTTTGAGATCAATCCACCTGTCAGCACCACTACCCTTTGTGCAGGTGAAACTACCGTCATCACCGTGACCGCTCAGGGCAGCCAGCAGTTGGCTTACCGTGTGGACGGCGGCGTTTGGCAAACATCGAATACTTTCGAAATTGGGGCAGGGAATCATACCGTATCCGTAGGTTACTGGATTTCGGCTACCGAGGCCAATTGCGTACAGACGAAGAATTACAATATCCCCGGACGGCAGGTCATCACATTAACGGCCAAGGCTGACGATCTGTTGCTGCCGTGCGACCAGACCAGCACCAAGATCATTATTACGGCAAGCGGTGAAAACGGCTTAAGCCTAGAATATCGTGTTGACCCCAATGCCCAATGGCAGTCGGGAAAGGAATTTACAGTGGGGGCAGGCACCTACACTCCTTGTGTACGGTACGTTACCCAGCCAAATTGTCCCCAATGCGAAGCCCCGATTGTGATCAAGAGGGATATTGATATTGAAATCACCAATGTGGTAATAACCGGCGATATGAATTGTTCGGACAGCAAAGCCGCCATTGAGATCACAGCCACAGGCAACAGCGGCACACTCGAATACGGATTGAAACACGGTTCGCAAACTGATTGGCAGTCCGGCAACAAGTTTGAAAATTTGCCAGCAGGCAGCTACGAGATACTGGTACGCTATCAGGGTGGTAGTTGCGCCCAGAGCGGCGGCATCAAAACTATTACTGCTCCCAAGGCGATCAATCTGCAACCGACTGTTATCGGCAAAAAAACGCTCGATTGTGCAGGCCAGACCACCACTATAACTGTAAGCGCTTCGGGTGAAACCGGCCGCGTCATTGAGTACAGCATCGATAACGGAACCACTTGGTATGATGCAGGAACCATGATCAGCGATGTATCCGCAGGCACTTACAAGGTAATTGCCCGCTACAAAGCGCCGGCGCCTGCCTGCCTGGTAGATGGCGAAACATTCACGATCACCGCACCGAAAGCCATTGATATCAAAAATGTAATGGCAAAAACCCAATTGGATTGCTTCGACGAAACCACACAAATCACGATTGATGCAGAAGGACAGGATGGCTACACGCTGGAATACAGCATCAACGATGGCGTTGACGGTAGTTGGAGTCCAAATCCAAACTTCACCAACATAGGTAAAGGAAACTATAACGTGGTAGTTCGTTACAAAGCGCCGGCCGCAGCATGTCCGGTAAATTGGAAAAATAATCCTGTCAGTATTGACGCTCCGGATGAAATCATCATCAATAGCGCCACAGCCGACAGTTACCTGCTGGATTGCAGCGGCCCGAATTCCACGACCACCATCAGGGTTGATGCTACGGGTAACAAGACGATGGAATACACCCTTACGGACGGCACCAATACGAAGACAAGCAACGATGGCGTATTTGCAAACGTGCCTGTGGGAACGTATACCGTATGTGTGACATATACAGGTACTACCTGCCAGAAATGCATTACGCTCCAACCCATTTTGAGCAATAGTGATATCAAGAGTGTTACCGCCAGTACCTTAAAATCCAAACTGAATTGCGGCGATACGCAAGGAACAACCTTACAGGTTATTGTCGACCCGGCTATACTTACATTGGGTAGCTATCAGTACAGCGTTAATGGCGGCGCCTGGGTGGACGACCTTTCTACGGTTAAAATCACTGCCGGGGGTACTTATTCAGTAAAGGTTCGTAACACGGACGATCCTTCATGCGAACAGACATCCAACCCGGTAACGATCCTGCAACCCGACCCGATTGCCATTCTGTCGGTAACGAAGGATGAACCGGCATGTTACAATCCCGTCGACAAAACGGATGTCATCGTCCTTGCAGATGGTAGCGATGCCATGATCTTCACCCTCACACCTGATGGTGGTGGAACGGCTATCAGCAACAGCAACGGCCGGTTTGCCGATGTTCCCAACGGTTCCTATACGCTAACGGTTATATACCAGGATGCAGCCTTCAATGCTTGTTCAGTAACTCATAGCGACAAGATCACGGTGAATAACCCTGCCCTGATTATGATTACGGTGACTGTCGATCATACCGAACTGAAATGTGCTGATGCCACCACTACATTGACCGTACGCGCTACGAGCAACAGAGAGTTGGAATTCAGCCTCGACGGTACCAACTGGTTCGATAACAACGGAACAGGAGAGTATGCCTTTACGGTAGGCGCAGGCACATACACTGCTAAGGTGCGCTACAAAACCACCAGCCCTGCCAAATGTATGGTAGAAGCTACCGGTTCGCAAATCAAAACCGTCACTGCATGGAAACCGATTGAATTGATTGTAGTTCCGGACAAAACGACACTGGAATGTGACGAGACCTCGGTAAATGTGACGGTAACCGTTTCCGGAGAATCTGGTAAACTGATCGAACTCAATACCGGCGGAACGTGGATATCGGCAACGCCCGGTGTAAATACCTTTGCCCTGGGAGCAGGCCCTTACACTATTTCGGCACGCTACCACGACAGTCCGACTTGTGTCGTCAGCGAATCATTGACCATCAACCAGAATATTGATATTGATATTGATAAGGTAGATGTAACGCCTTCGAAAGATTTGACCTGTGCGGGCGAAAAAGCAACGATCACCATCACAGCCAGGGGGAACAATGCCAAAACGCTTGTCTACACCATTGATGGCGGCGCTTCGTGGGTAAGCAGTAATGTATTTGCCGACCTGAATGCCGGTACTTATAAGATTGGTGTAAAATACCTAAACGAAAACTGCCCGAGGTGGTATGACCAACAGATCGTGATTACCGCACCGGACGAAATCAAGATCAAGTCGGTAACCATCAATGGCATTGCAACGGATCATGCAGACCTGGCATGTAACGGCGACCGCGCTACCATCAATGTCAGCGCCACAGGCAACAAGGCATTGGAATACAGCATTAGTAACAATTCATGGCAACAGAATGGAACATTCAATGATGTACCAGGCGGAAGCTATACCGTGAAAGTACGTTATGTGGGTGGCACCTGCGAAGTGTTCTATCCGGCCACGATCACGATATTTGAACCGGCCGCTATCACTATCACAGGCATCGATTACAAGCCGGTATTGGATTGTGCGGACAGC
This sequence comes from Bacteroidales bacterium, assembly GCA_031547085.1. GTDB lineage: Bacteria > Bacteroidota > Bacteroidia > Bacteroidales > UBA4181 > JAIRLS01. Next base: position 9,021 of record JAVBSH010000129.1, on the reverse strand, counting down.
AAAACCGACATCACCATCAATGCCACCGGTGAACAGAAAGCGGGCTATGAGCTGCAATACAGCATCAACGGAGGCGCCAACTGGCAATCGTTTAACGTCTTCCCCAATATGAGTGCAGGCACTTATCAGCCGCGCGTGCGTTATGTAAATCATACCAGTTGCACAGCCGCACAGTTGCCTGACTTTACAATAACAGCCCCACTACCAATATTGATCACCAGGGCTGAACCCGAAATATCGCCTTTGGCTTGCGATGGTTCTACCACTAAAATTATTGTGGAAACCAATAACACTGGCCGCACTTTGGAATATAGTCTGGATAACACCAACTGGTATACCTTGACCAATCTACCCGAAGTAGGCGCTGGAGCCTTTACCGTATATGTACGTTATGCAGCTCCGAATGCAGCATGTGTGGCACAAAAGAGCGGCTCGGTACTCAGCAACAGCACCATTCAGGGAGTAACCCTTACGCCGGACAAGCTGTCATACACCTGTAACGAAACGGCTGTTTTGACGGTCGGAGTGAATAATTTCGACACCAACAAGACGCTTCAGTACCGGATCAATGGCGGCAGCTGGCAAACAGGAAACACGTTCGGCATCTCGATGTCGGGCACTTATGTAGCCGAAGTTTCGTATGTGGGCGAAGAAACCTGTATACAATCATCCGCACCGTTATCGTTGATCCTTCCTACTCCAATCACCATCATCAAGGTGGAAGCAGATTACGGTAAGACAGCATTGGATTGTTACAACGACAAAACCAACATCACAGTATACGTGGATGCCGAATTAGGATTGCCATTGGCATACACATTAATTAAAAACGGCACGCCACTCCTGCCCCAAGCAAATAACGTATTTAACGTCGGTGCAGGCGTTTATGAAGTAAAGGTAAGCTATGCCGGAGGCAATTGCGAAACCAAATACAATCAAACTATTACCATCACCGAGCCCAAGCCGATAGAAATCGACCAGGTGTTGTCGAGTGGTAATATCCAGTGCGAAGGCGACAAAGCGACATTGTCCGTTATGATTAAATCAAGTGACGAAAGCCGTATCTTTGAATACTCGATCAATGGAACTACCTGGCAACCGGCCAACCAGTTCCAGGTAGATCCGGATACATACGACAACATTGCCGTGCGTTACCAATCGCCTGCTCCGGGTTGCGAAGTGAAATACAACAACAATCCGCTCATCACTATTGCCGCACCCGATGTGATTACCATCGAAAGCGTGGTTGCCAACAAATTAGTGGTTGATTGCGATGACCCAAGCGACAAAGCGGTCATCTCGGTAACGGCAACATCGTCGAACCCGGCCCGTACGCTGGAATATAGTTTTGATGGCGGCGCATGGAGCAATGTTCCGACGAAAGAAGTCACTTCAGGGTCGCACACCGTACAGGTACGTTTTGCCGATGCGCCCAACTGCCCGAAGCCTCATCCCGACGCCATCATTATCCAGGGCAATGCCGGGATACAGTTCTCGAACGTGGCAGTTGAAACGCCCATCACCTGTAAAGACGGGAAGGGTGTCATCACGGCAACCATTGTCAGCACGGCGTCCAACCTGAAAGTATCTATCGATGGAGGCCTCCACTGGATAGATGTTATTTCGGGAATAGCCCACAGTTTCAGGGATACAACGGCCGGCACATACACCATTCAGGCAATGAGCGCCGACCGTCCAGGATGTATCGTCGTATCGACGCCGGTACAGTTAACCGAACCCGAAACGATTGTTGCATCCGAAATCAGCAAAACCGATGCTACGGGATGCGATACCGGCCATGAAACACCCGGAACGTCTATCATTGGCGTAACCGGAGGAACAGCGCCTTATAAGTACCAATTAGATGGAGAAATTACCACTTGGACTGGATTCACCGGTAACACAATCACAATTCCCGGATTAAAATCGGGCAAACATACGATTCGTATCACCGATACCAATAATTGCAAGTCGAGCGAGGTCACTGTAAATATCAATAATCCGGATATCATTGTCTTCGATGCCAACCCGGCAAATATCCGCTGCTTCGGCGAAGCCAACGGCCAATTGACCATTCGCGTGACACAAGGCCATGCTCCGTTTACTGTAAGGGTCACTGCCCCACAGACCTTCGACAGCCAGAATCGTCCGCTTTCACCGGCTTTCGACCAGACCTACACCATTAATAACTATTCGGATGCTGTGGTTATTTCCAACCTGTATGCAAATAATTACATGATCAAGGTTACCGATGCCAAACTTTGCGACAGCAGTAAGGAAGTGGTTATCAAACAACCGCACGGCCCCCTAATTGCCGATTACCAGGGTATCAATATTTGCCCGGATCAGCAATACGGTGCAATTTATCCGCAAACATTCGGCGGATGGCCTGATTATGTGTCGTACTGGTATAAGGAACAAATAGCAGGAACAGACGATTACAAGCCAATGTTCCCGGATATAAACGGGAATGCACGTCCCGGCAAGGTTCCGGATGACCTGAACGAGATTGAAGCCGGTAAATATGCCATCGTGGTGGTCGACCAAGCCATGTGTAGCGATACCAGTTTTGTGGAAATCATCAACCTCGCCAACATGAAAGTGGATGGTTACAGGGAACATGGCGTCATCTGTAAAAATGCCAACTCCGGTTCCATCAAGATTGTCAATCCGCAGGGCGGTTCAGGCGGCTATTACGAATACCGCGTACGTTACCAGGGTTCCAACTCGGTAGTTCCGGGATTCGAATTCAAACAGTGGGAAAATGACTCCATTGCAGGTTTGCCTCAAGGCGATTTCTATGTAGAAATGAGGGATCACAAAGGCGAAGGCTGTCCCGCGTTGCGTATACCTGCAAGTCCCGGTTATATCACCATTGGTACCGAAAGCGGGCTGATCATCGAAAAGATTTCCGTGAACGACGCCCAATGTTACAAAGATGAAGCCTCCATCGCCGGCATCAGGGTGAAAGGTAGTGACAACCTACTCGAATACAGGCTCGGCTATCCCGGCGGCGCTATATCGCCGTGGCAGAACAGCTCCGTATTCGAACATCTCAACGGTGGCACATACACGGTATACGTACAGGAAAGAGAAGGCGGTGACGGTTGCGCATCGCAAAAAGATACCACCATCACTGTTCCTGCACAAATACTGATAACCACTTCGATCACCGAGCCGAAATGCGATGATGTCAATCCAACCAAGGGAACCATCGACATCACGATTACCGGCGGTACAGGCGAACCGGCAGTTACCTACAACGGAACCGCATTGGCCAATGGAACCGCAGGATACCCTGCTACCAACGAATGGAAATTCGCATTGGATATCGTGAAGGGCGGCAAAGCGGTTATTGTTGTAACCGACAAAAACAAATGTCCGGCCAGCGATACCATCGACGTACCTTATACGCCGGGCTTGAAGTATGTGCAGCAGGATGTGCAGAAAAACAAATGTCCCGACGACAAGAACGGTGTCATCACCGTACGCGCCGAAAGCGTCAGTTCATATGTCCCCGGACAGCTTACTTACGAATTGTATGTGGGCGAGATTACCGAAGGTGTCCCGACAAGGATCGTTAAGGGCGATATTACGGAAGCAGCTGTATTCTCAGGCTTGGCCAATGGCACTTACACAATATCGGTATACGACGACAAGAATCCTCAGGCTTGCTTCACCGACGACTGGATTGTGATGATGGACAACACCAACAAAATCACACTAACCGATTCTACCGTTGTCAATAACGATTGTAATGGCAAGTATACGGGACGAATCATCTTCACCATCAATGGAGAAGCGTCAATCACCGAATACAAGTACTCTATCAACGGCAGTTTGCCTGTGGTAGTGGAAGCGACAAACGGCGTGGCCGATGTGTTGATCCAGAACCTGGGCGAAGGAGTGTACACCGTTTCCATCCAATATGGCGATTGCGCACAGGATGTAACCTTCACCGTACGTAATAGATACGAAGTATTGCCAAGCCTGACGCCGGTAGCCGTGACAGGTTGCTACGGCGGTAACAATGGCGCCATCAACATCCAAATGATCGACAGGCTCGGCGCTCCGTATCAATATTGGTACAATGGCCTTGCAAATGGCACATTCAACAAGTTTGTACCTACCAATTCGGACAAGACCACCATCAGCGGACTTACCAGCGGTGAATATAAGGTCGTGATCAAGAATGTGGATGCATGCGTGTCCGACACTGTCACCTCAACCGTACCCGACGCCCCGCGCCTACAAATCGGTTATACCGAAACTGCACCTATCTCCTGCAAAGGTGAATACGGGACGGTGGAAATCACCGTAGCAGGTGGTTCCGGCAACTACACGCCCAGTGTCGTTCCACAGGAAGAGGGCGGTTATCCCGAATACGCGGGAGCGCCGACACTGACCGGATTCACCCTGTCGCATGTCACCGGAGGACTATACCGCATCGCTGTGATCGATAACACCACCGGCTGTAAGGATACTTTGGATATAAATATCAATGCGCCACGGGTGGTAGCTATTGAGGCATCGCATGTGGATGTCACCTGTGCCACCAAGGAAGATGAAACCACACCGCTGACCGTACAGGTTACCAGACCGGCTTCGGGTACATTCATCTATACGATCAACGGGTCGACAACCGGTGCAATCACTAACCTAACCCAAACGTGGAATGTATATGCAGGTAATTATTACATCACGGTAGCCGAACAGGGCAGTAACTGTCTTGCCGACACCACGATTATCGTGGCCATACCGGAGCCTTTGACGATCAACCAGAAGGTGACTCCGGTAGATCACAGCAAGTGCGAATATACGGCTGATGTTGTCCTTACCATCACAGGAGGCACCATGCCTTATATCGTCACTTTCAATAACCAGCTAATCACCGACTATACCATCACTGGTTTGACCGATGGCAATTACCCTGTAGAAGTAGTGGATGCAAAAGGCTGTAGGAAGACCGGAGTAGTTACGGTGTCTTTACCCAAATCAATTGATGTGACGGCAACCGTACGCGACGTAAATTGCAACCAGGCCGGTAACGGTTCCATCGTTCTCAACCCGACTACTTATACTTACAATTGGGCTGACGGACATACGGGTAATGCATTGTACGACCTGAACGCCGGCAAGTATGCAGTAAAGATATCCAACGGCAGTTGTTCTATTGATAGTGTTTTCGAAGTAAAAGCATCGTATTATATCGAAGTAGGTATCACGGCCGATGGAATTACAGACGATACACACCTGTTCTGTCCTGGCGAACAGCTTGTCCTGAACGGTGTTGTAAACATCAATGGCAGTCCGTTGACATCCTCTACGCCCGATGCATTCGCCAACTGGATATTGCCCAATGGCGAAACACGCGAATTCCTGTCGAACAATCCGTTGTTGACCAATGCCAGCACCGGCGACATCCGGCTGGTTGCTTCCAGCGGAAATTGTTCGAGCACCGGCACGTTCGAGATGGAAACCAAGGATATCCCAACGGTTGTATTTGCTACGGACACCATCTACATACCCAAGGACGAAGTGTATGTGCTGACGATGGATGCCAGTTCCGATTACACCAGCTATAACTGGACTTCCATCCCTGCGGGACACACTGACGGATTGCCGGCACCGCCTGCATCTGTGACCTTACCGTCACCGGATCAGCCGTATTCACTAGTTTTGACACTTGTTGGCGCTAATGCATGCCCTGCCAGCGACACCATCTTCGTAAGCCGCTCGATGGACTTCTTCATCCCGAATGTCTTCACACCCAACGGAGATGGTAACCACGACACATGGATGTTCCGTAATATCGAACAATATACCGACTATTACACCATCGAAGTATTTGTGGTGAACCGCGGCGGGTTCCAGGTATATTCCGGTAAGGGGTACAACAATAGCAGCGTGGTGTGGGACGGCCGCCGCAACGGCAACGACGTGCCCATCGGCACCTATTATTATGTGGTGAAATTAGTGCCGAAATCGACGACAGGCTCGAGTGAAACGCACACCTTCACAGGTTCGGTCACCATCACAAGGTAATTTTTGGAGAATGCAATGTCGTTAAAACAACGAAATACGATAAAAATGAAGAGATATTTAATTTTGTGGTTAAGCGGATTTATGATGTTGGGCTGGACTGTTTCAGCCCAACAAATCCCCATATCATCTCTTTTTGTGGAAAACCCGTTTCTGTTCAATCCAGCTGTAGCCGGCACCGACAAGGGGTTCAAACTCCGCATGGACAACCGTATGCAATGGCTAGGATTCGAGGATGCTCCTATCACCAACCAGTTGAGTGCCTACGGGCCACACAAAAGGCGTAACATAGGCTACGGCGGCAACATCAGCTACGATGCCACAGGTCCCACCAGCACATTCAAAGCGAACGGAGCTTTTGCCACCAACTTTGCCATCAATTTTGACATACGTGTCTCCCTCGGTCTCGACCTTGGCTTGATCCAGTATCGTGCCGATGGCACCCAGTTCGAATTCTACGACGACGTATATGACGAGTATGCACCGCCCACCGTTATGTCAAGCTTCCAGCCCGATGCCGGGGCCGGTTTGTATGTATACCATTATGACTGGTATGTGGGTCTCTCGGCGCAACAGTTGTTCAACAACAATATTAAATTCAATGGTGAAAACAGCAAGCGTAACCGCCTGAAAACACACTTTTACGGATTTGCCGGGTATAAATTCACCATCGACCGCCATTGGGTATTAGAACCCTCGCTGTTGGCGCGGAAGGTTGTTTCACTTCCTTTCCAAATGGACCTTACCGGGCGTGTGATCTATAAGCAACAGTTTTGGGGAGGGCTTAATTTCCGCAACACGTTCGAATCATTTGACGACATTACCCTATTGCTGGGATACATCCATGAACGAAGAATACATGTAGCATTGGCCTACGATTTCACATTCTCCAAAATGCGTGGCCATACGGCAGGAACAATTGAATTGGTATTAGGGTACAATTTTGATAACATCCGTAAAGGAAGATAGTCAAGATGGATGGTTTTTGTTGGATGATTGGTGATCAAGTTATCGATTACTTATCTTATCTTTATACGTTTATTTTTTTCAATCAACCCTCTTTAACACGCAAATAATGAATTATTTAAAAGATTTTTCTTCCCAGGGACAGTTGATGTTACAATCGAAAGGGATACCTGTGATCCCACAGAACGTCAATGCGCACATCCACACGCCATATTCGTTCAGTTCGTTTTCCGGTATGGAACAGGCTTTCGAAATGGCATTGGATGAGAACATCAAAGTGCTTGGGATCAACGATTTTTATGTAACCGACGGTTACGATGAATTTGCGGAATTAGCCGAAAAGAATCATATTTTCCCGATGTTCAACATTGAAGCTATTGCCCTGTCGAAAGAGCTGCAAAGTAAAGGTATCCGTGTGAACGACCCCAACAACCCCGGACGTACCTACATGAGTGGCAAAGGATTGAACTATCCTGTGACGCTTGCCGGCGAATGTAAGGAAATGCTCGAAAGCGTAAAAGCCGAAAGCCAACGCCAGATCGACGAGATGATTGAAAAGTTGAACCAATGGCTAAAGGAACTCGGGATAGGAATCACTTTCACATACGACGAAATCCGTAGCCGGTTCGCCCGCCAACTGGTACGCGAACGCCATATTGCACAAGCGTTGCGGGTAGCCATATTCGAACAATTCGACAACGATGCGGAACGCAAAGAGATATTGAGAAAAATATATTCGGACGTATCCACAGATGTGGACATACACAATGCCACCGCTTTGGAAAACGAGTTACGTAATAAGTTGCTGAAAGCAGGCAAGAAAGCCTTCGTGCGCGAGGATGAAAAAGCCTTTCTATCCATCGAAGAGGTAAAGAAAATTATCCTGAACGCCGGTGGAATACCATGTTATCCCGTGCTACTCGACGATGTGACCGGCGAAGTAACCGAGTTTGAAGAAGACAAGGAACAGTTATGCAAGAACCTGCTCGACATGGAAATCCATTGTATCGAGCTGATTCCTACACGTAACAAACTGGAGTTACTCGAACCGTTTGTACATTATTTCAATGAAAGAGGCTTTGTTGTTCTCCTTGGCACTGAACACAATGCACCCGGACTTACACCGCTGACACCCACATGCAGGGGTGGCGTGCCGTTAACCGATTTCCTCAAACAAGTCAATTACGAAGGAGCATGTATCATTGCGGCACATCAGTACCTGAGCGCCCAAGGCAACGAAGGTTTTGTCGATGAAACAGGAAAACCACAGGCTTACCAACGGCCATACTTAAGCCTGTTGGGGAATGCGATCATCAAAATCTGGACAGAAAAATAATCTTATATCTAAATCAAAAAGAGGCTGTCCAAAAAGTCGAAAATCACGGCTGAATTACAAATTCAGCCGAACGCGATTGTCTGTAATATAGGCAGGTAGCGTTGAGCGGAATTTATAATTCCGCTCGAAAACAGACTTTTTGAACAGCCTCTTTTTTCAAATTACTCAACTACTGTTTTCAGAAAACCAATGCCAATCCCATCCTGTTTGGCGCAACTTTTAGTTGCAGATAGGGCGAAGGCTGAACGGGTACATGTGCACTATAGCCAAATTCCTGAAGGTAAGCGTTCCTTGTATTTTTTTTCTTGATACCCCCGACAATCCACATGGGTGTACCTGCAAGTGCGCTGATAATCCCGACGGTCATAACTGCAACTCCCGGACCTGACAATTGGTATTCTTTGTACGTACTGGTTGATACTGTCTCCTCCTTATCGGCGGCAGCAACACCAATAATAGCAAGAGCAACACCGCCAATTGTCAGGCCGGCGCCAACGCCCGATAGCGTACTTGCCGATTTATACTTGTTATACAGATCCTGACTTTGACGGTTTAAGCGCATTTGTTCTCCATCCCATCCTTGATATATAGCGAGTTACGGTGGTGTAAAACAAAAGTTGTTTTGTCGTGCCCCGATGATAAATCTCCTGAAATTCTTGCAGTTGGATATAAAAAAA
>JAVBSH010000056.1:0-17713 GCA_031547085.1 Bacteroidales bacterium | reverse complement strand
GGTTTCGTATGCGTGGAAGCGCCGTTGCAGGGAAAGGATAACGTGCGTGACCATGGTAATAGTGGCATCGGCTATCTGTCCGTCGAAATTGGTGTTCTGTCCCTGTCCCAGGCGGAGATACTGCTTGCATTCCTTGAACATGACCTCAAATCCGAGTACCCCCTCGGATATTTTTTCCGGTGAGCTGATATGTGGTTTTAATTCGCTCAAATTGCATATTTTTGTGGACATAAGTGGTGCTTTTGAAAATTACTTGTTCTTTGATTCTAACTCTTTCAAAAATAGTAATTTATATTCAAAAACACCACTTTTTCCTATTTTTTATCACTTATTTTCAATTAGTTAAAAACTGGGAAACTTTAGATAGTTATTGGGCTTTGTTTTGTCTGGCAAACTCACCCACGTCCGTTGGCCTTGTATCAAGTTTCTGTTCGTCAGGCCAGATGTTTGCCGATGACTTCCTTCAGATTCCATCTCGCGGTGGACACCCTTGTCTTTGGCTGGACGCTTCCCACTATTAGGGCACGTTCTGGACTTGCACCTGTTAGAATAGAACCATGCTGGGCAAACCAAAAAAACCCTTTCAAGATTATTGAAAGGGTCTATGACAATAGCAGATACTTGTTCTTATCCGGCTACTTTCTTGCTTAATTCAGCTCCAGCTTTGAACTTTGCTACTTTCTTTGCTGCTATTTTAATTTCTTTTCCCGTTTGCGGATTGCGACCGGTACGAGCAGCACGTTTGTTTACGGAAAAGGTTCCAAAACCAACTAAAACAACCTTATTGCCTTTCTTTAATGATTTACCAACAACACCTACAAATGCATCCAAAGCTTTTTTTGCATCAGTTTTGGTCAATTTGGCTTCTTTAGCCATAGCATCAATTAATTCTGCTTTATTCATGATTTATTATTTATGTTTTTTTAAAATGATAAAACCTTGCAATGATACAGTTATCTGTTGAATTTGTTCAAAAAAATCTGCTTACGATTTGTGTAACATGCACAATCGTCTAAAAACAAGCATCTTAAAAAACAAGGAATCACAAATCGTAAATTCCTATTTTGAAATTTGTGGATGGAAAACAGATAATTTTATCTGCAAAAAGGTTATTCTTTAGCTCAATGCCGCTAAAAACAAGCATTCTTACGATTGTTTATTAAAATTGAACAAAACTTAATTTTTATATCTACTTTTGCTGCCTGATATGGTTAACCATAATATATTGTGCAGAGTGTAGATTTATTTGGCTTTATGTTTTTCTTAGTTCCCGGGTTATCGGCATTATTTATGTCGTTGATGTTGGGTTGGGAACTATTTATCAGCAAAGAAGATAACCGAAAGCCCATGGTATACTTATTTTGTTGTATGATGGCTTGGGTAGTTGCTTTCTTCCTTCCATTGTTTTATTTTTTCGTTCCTTCCATTCATCTATATTTGAATTGGCTATTCTATGGTGCGATATTGATTCGTCCTGTTCTTTTCTATCATTTCATTTTCGAAATAACCCGTACTTCCACCGACAAGCACTTTTCTTATACACACTATATCATCCCTGCGATAGTTGTACTGTTAGCGTTTATACTCCTATTTGTTGTTCCCTACGAAGATCAAATGCGAGTGATTGTTAGTCAGGGACGGTTTTCAGATGAACAAAGCTTTTATGGGATGTTCTTTAATAGCAAAGCTTTTCTAAAACTGCTTTTTGATATCTTTTATCTTTATTTATGTTTTGCCTCTCTACGTCGCTATCACAAATTTATTATCAACTATGCTTCTAATGAACGTAAATCTTCATTACGATGGATGCATTGGTATTTATGGATATTGATATTTCCGCTTTGTTCGTCGATACTCTTGCTGGTATTACCACGCAGCGCTTTTTTAACTTCTCCGTTGGTAGCAAGTCCCCTCTTTATGATGGCATTCTTGATGATATACATCGTATACCATACATTGAAAAGACAATATATTATACCTGTGATCGATGATACGAACAATGATGAACCAAGTTATTATGATAACTCCGGCACGTTGAAAAAAAGCTTGCTGACGAGAGAATACTTTGAGGAATACATCAATAAACGATGTCCTCATCTGAATCCTGACCTGAAGATTACCGATCTGGTAAACGATTTGCAAGTGAACCGGACATATATCTCCGGATTCATTAACCGTGAGTATGATATGAATTTCAGTCGGTTCATCAATCAATGCCGTTTGAATGAGTATCAACGTATGCTTTCCGATCCGGCATTGAAAGATAAAAGTAAAGAAGAATTGATCATCCTCGCCGGGTTTAGCAGTTACCGATATTTCAGAAAACTTGAAAAAGAACTTGCATGACCATGAAAGGTACCGACTTATATAATCTTATTGCTATTACAACACCGGTATGCTCGGCGATATTTATGTTGATCATGCTGACATGGGACATGATGAATACCAAAAAAAATTACCGTCAACCTCAAAAATGGCTGTTTGTTTTTTTACTACTCTTGACATTCCACGAGCTTCTTCCGGTGTATTGCTATTATGCTCCGGAAAAGTTTGTGTATATGAATTGGCTATTTTATTTGATCATGTATATTACACCGGTTGTTTATTACCGGTTTATCTTCGAGATTACCCGCATAAACACTGACGAGCGCTTCCCATGGCAACATTACATCTTCCCTGTAGCCGTATCGTTCCTGATCATTGTAATGACCGTTGTTATCCCCCACGATAACCAGTTCCGAATATTGTCATATTGTGGCAGACATCCTGTCGACAATAGTTTTTTTGGTATATTTGCCAGTATCAAAATCCCCCTTAAACTACTCATCGAATTATTTTATTTAGCCATTTCTTTTACCCGGCTCAATCATTACAGGAAATTTGCCATCGAATATGCGTCCAATGAAAATAAATCATCATTGCGTTGGGTATACCGGTATCTCCTGTTTATCTTGATCATGGCTCTTATGAGTACATGTGCTGTTTTCGTGACGCGCGATACATTCTATTCCACGCCATTGATAACCTTCCCTTTATTTATTCTTGCATTTCTGGAGGTAAACATTGTATACCACATCATACGGGGCGATTATATCCTGCTGGAACCGGAACCCTTGATTCCTTTATGCAACAAAGATTTACAAGAAAATGACGAGCAATTATCGGATCTAAAAAAAAGTCGCTTAACCAAAGCATTTTTTGAAGAATACATGTATACTAAAAAACCATTTCTGAATCCTGATTTGAAGATTAGCAATCTGGTCACCGACCTGGAAATGAATCGCACCTATATTTCCGGATTTATCAATCGCGAATACAACATGAATTTTAGCCGCTATATTAACAATTGCAGGCTAAAAGAATATAACCTGTTGCTTGCCGACCCGGTCATGAAGGATAAAAGTAAGGAAGAATTATCGGAACTTGCCGGATTCAGTAGTTACAGGTATTTTCTGAGATTGAGCAACGAAAAATAGCTCGAAGTTTATATGTCTTCTTTAAACCAACTTGCATACATGATGTAATTGTTGGCGATACGTTCGATCATATCGCGGGTTTGTTCCGGACTTACATCCTTTACTTTTTTGGCAGGTGTCCCTGCATAAAGGCTTCCCGGTTCGACAATGGTTCCTGTAAGAACCACAGCACCAGCCGCTATAATGGAATTTTCGCCAATCACCGCATGGTCCAGAATAATGGAACCAATACCCAACAACACATTGTCGCATACCTTTGCACCGTGGATCACTACATTGTGCCCTACCGACACATTGTTGCCGATTTCGACTACTGACTTTTGATATAATGTATGTAGCACAGAGCCGTCCTGTATATTTACTTTATTGCCAATACGGATGGAATTGACATCGCCACGCAAGACTGTATTGAACCAGATACTGCAATCATCACCCATGATCACATCACCTATGATGACTGCGTTATCTGCGAAATAACAATTTTTACCATACTCAGGGGTAAAGCCTCGTACTGATTTAATGATGGCCATCTTATTTGTAATTATCTAACGTTTATGAAACGTTTCACTTGCCTGACGGTTTAATTTTTACAATTTTCAAAATTGATACTCGCAATTTTCAATCCGTTTCATTGGGAAATGATGGCCTAATCATCCTCGCCGGCATCAGAATTGGCTACATAGCCCTTCATGATGCCACGTTTGGAATTGCGCACGAATTCGACAATATAATCCCGTTCTGTGCTTTGCGGATAGTTTTCCTCGATATATTTAAGCGCATCGCTGTGGTTCATCCCTTTCTGGTATAGTTCACGATAAATATCCTGAAGTTCCCAGATCTTTTCATTGGTAAATCCACGACGGCGCAATCCGATAGAGTTAACGCCCACGTAGGCCAACGGATCTCGTGCAGCTTTCACATAGGGAGGCACGTCTTTACGTACTTTTGAAGCTCCGCCGATCATCACATGGGCGCCGATCCTTACAAACTGGTGTACCATGGTTCCCCCGGCAATGATTGCCCAGTCGTCCACTTCTACTTCCCCGGCCAAACCCGAATGACTCACGATCACACAATTATTGCCGATACGGCAATCGTGTGCAATATGCGAATACGCCATAATCAGGCAATTATTGCCGATCACTGTTCTGTTCTTGGCTCTGGTTCCGCGGTTGACTGTTACACATTCGCGGATGGTAGTATTGTCACCGATTTCCACAGTCGTATATTCACCTTCGAATTTAAGGTCTTGTGGGATCCCGGCTACGACTGCTCCCGGGAAAATCTTGCAGTTTTTGCCGATGCGGGCGCCATCCATGATTACCGCGTTCGACATCACCCATGTCCCGTCGTCGATCGTCACATCCCCGGCTATATTTACAAAAGGCTCAATAATAACGTTTTCTCCAATTTTGGCGTCGGGATGAACGCATGCTAACTGATGTATCATACTTACTTGATGTTATTCAATATATTTTTATAGTAACGCTTAAACGTCGTAAACGTTTAAACGTCATCAACCTGATTATTCTTTAACTTTAACAATCTGAGCGGTCAATTCAGCTTCGGTAGTCAAAGTTTCGCCAACGTAAGCCTGTGCCATCATGGTGGCTATGCCGCGCCGTATCTCGCCTACCAACTCCATACGAATCACCAGTGTATCACCTGGTACCACTGTTTTCCGAAACTTCACCTTATCAATTTTCATGAAAAAGGTCAGGTAATTTTGGGGGTCTTCCACAGTACCCAACACCAGCAATCCACCCACCTGCGCCATAGCTTCGACGATCAGCACGCCCGGCATTACCGACTGCATAGGGAAATGCCCTACAAAGAAAGGTTCGTTCATGGTCACGTTCTTCACACCAATAACCGTTGTTTCGGTCATGCTGACAATTTTGTCGACTAACAGGAACGGCGGACGGTGCGGCAGGATATTCTTAATCTGTTCGATATTGAAAACCGGCGGGTCGTTGGGATTATATTTCGGGATCAGCGCCTTGCCCATCTCTTTTTTGATGATCTGGCGGAGCATCCTCGCCATTTGGTTGTTGGCGGCGTGTCCCGGGCGAGTGGCTACGATACGTCCCTTGATTTGTTTTCCGACCAGGGCAAAATCACCAATCAGGTCGAGCAGCTTATGCCGTGCAGGTTCATTACTGAAACGCAACTCAAGGTTATTAAGGATGCCTTCGGGTTTTACGTGTACCTTGGGCATATTGAACAACCCGGCGAGCCGGTCAAGTTCCGGTTGTCCTACCGGTTTGTCCACAATAACAATGGCATTGTCCAAATCACCACCCTTGATCAGGTTGTGCTGCAATAATGGTTCCAGTTCGTGGAGAAAGACAAATGTACGGCATGACGCGATCTCCGTTTCAAACTCATCCATGCTGGTCAACATGGCGTATTGGTGTCCCAAAGTGCGCGAATTGTAGTCGATCATTACATCGATACTGAAATGATCGTCGGGGTAAATGGCTATTTCCACCCCCCGTGCTTTATCGGCATATACGATACGCTCCTTGATTTCAAAATATTTGCGTACAGCATCCAATTCAATGATTCCCGCTTCTTTGACCAAGTTGATAAATGGTTGGGAACTTCCGTCCATGATCGGCATCTCAGGGCCGTTGATCTCAATCAGTGCATTGTCCACACCCATTCCCCACAAGGCAGCCAACACATGTTCAATGGTGCTGACCCTTATCCCGTTTTCCTCAATGGTAGTACCCCTCGATGTGTCGGTCACATTTTCAGCGATAGCCGAGATGACGGGTTGCCCCTCTACGTCGAGGCGTTTAAATTTGTAGCCGTGGTTGTTAGATGCCGGGCGAAGGGTCAGTTCCACTTCAACACCGGTGTGCAATCCTTTGCCTTTAATAGATACAGGTTTTTGGAGTGTATGTTGTTTTACCAGCATGATGTTGCTTTAGGGTTAAACTTATATATAATTAATTTACAGGTGAAAAATACATAAATATACAGCCGGGAAAAAATAAATATTGGCTTTAAAAATTTTGCAATGATAGGAATTTTTTCGACAAATACCGTCATTGATGGCTGATTTATTGTCAAATAGAGGCTAATAAATTGATTACATGCCGAGAAGTCTATCGACGCCCATCCAGCAGTGTACGATCTCGCCGACAAACATACGTGGCACCTCTCCTCCGGGGTAAATTTCACGGGCTTTTTCGATGGACAGGATGGCCTGTATTTCCTGCGAGAGGATTAGTTCGAGATTGTATACTTTGCGACATTCAATGACTAATCGCGCCTGTGGATAATATATGTTGCCCAAACCGGTAACCAATGGCTTAATTTTCTTATTCATGGCACTATCGGACTTTGACCCGAAGAAGTCCAGGACGTGACGTTGTTCTGGCGGAAAATATGACAAGGTAAAATATTCGTTCTTTTCAATGAACCGGATGACATGTTTCTGCGGACGGATAAAACATGCTGCTATCGGCTTAAAAGTTAATTCAGAAGCGAAGCGGCAGCTAATAACCGCCGAATTGTACAGGTGTATATTTCCGGCACTTAGCAGGACTGCGTTATCCCCAGTTAATTTGTTGATATAATTACGTAAAAATTCGGCAGGAACCTCTTGGAGTATTTGGGACATATATGTAGAAACAGCCTGTTTTATCGGGTAGATTTTGAGATCAACGCGGTTTTATTTACACTGACTACAAAAGTAAGCATTTTGTTGGTTCAAACAAAAACGAAAAAACGAGATTGCTCAAAAGATGTAGAAGTGCTCACTAAATGAATGACCAGTCTACCGGTTTGGATAGAGCGAGTTTAACCATATTTGGGAATACGAACAAATTATTTTGTCGAGTAAACACAAGGTCATTGATCCTCGGTTAAAATTTGTTAAATCCGAATGTGTATTGACCTGTTCCTTTATCTTTGTTCCTTTTTAACACACCAGATGCATAAATTTATTATAGGTATTTCATTATGCCTGTTGGTTACCGGGGTGCAGGCGCAGATCCGAAACGAGAAATGGGTTATTTCAGGAAAAGTTTCAGATCAGCAGACCGACGAGGCTGTCGGGTATGCCAATATATTGTTGTATAGCACCAACGACAGCACATTGGCAAGTCATACCACTACCGGCGCCGATGGATTGTTTACCCTTGAACACAGCAAGGTGGGCGAATACTATTTAGCCATTGGATCAATAGGCTACAAAAAGAAATATATCCCACTACCCCGTCTTTCCGAAGGAGAAAGGAATATTGCTGTGGGTAACATTGACATGGAACAATCACAACTGGAACTATCGGAGGTGGAAGTGGTAGGACAAAAACGACAAGTTGTATACAAACTGGACAAGCGGGTGATCGAAGCATCCGGATTTCTTTCGGCAGCGGGAGGGACAGCGGTGGATATACTGGCACAAACGCCTTCGATACGTGTGGATGCCGAAGGTGAAGTGACTTTCCGCGGAAGCAGCGGATTTAAAGTTTATATTGATGGAAAACCCAGTTCACTGGGTGGAACGGCAGCCTTGGAACAAGTTCCGGCCGGGCAGATCGAAAACATTGAAGTAATCACTACACCATCGGCACGCAACGACGCTGACGGAACAGCCGGCATCATCAACATCAATACAAAAAAACAAAACATAGAAGGATGGAGCGGCATGGTTAACCTGATGGGTAGCAGTGCGCTTTCGCGAAATGTCGATTTCCTGATTGCCTTGCGGCAAAAGGATATCCGGTGGCAATTGTCGGGCGAGGCTTCGCGCAGGTATTTGAACAGTGACTTTGACCAGCTGAAAACCATTTCTGCTCCCGAAATGGTTACTACCGATCATTCCACCGGCGACCGTGTACGACATACCGATATGTATTCCCTCCGGATCGGACTGGACTGGTATAAAGGCAACACCACATGGACGGCAGCAATAGAAGGCGGATACCGCGACCGTTGGCGAGGTGGCGACCTGCACTACGAAGATACTTACCGGCGACCTGCAACAGGTGAGACTACAAACGCCTCATCCAATGGTGATGATTATGTAAACCTATACGAATGGCGGCTTCGTGGAGATTTGGGCTTTGACCACCGTTTTGCGAAAGCGGGACACAAACTCACCGGCGCATTGTACGCCCTTTACGAAGGCAATGCAATGGAATATTTCGAAACCAACCTGTACGATATGGCAGGAAACAGGGAACAGGGACATAAAGCCTGGGAGTACGAATACCGGCTCACGGCACAGGCAAACCTCGATTATGTTCTTCCGTTAGCGAAACCGGAAGATAAGCTTGAAGCCGGCTACCAGTTTTTTACTTACACCGAGGACGGGGATTACAAAATTGACATGTACGATCCGGCCCAAGGAGATTTCGTGAGGCGCGACGACTTGTACAACAAGTACCTGTTCCGCCGCGATATACATGCCCTGTATACAATGCTGAGCAACACTTGGTCGCAATTCAGCTACCAACTTGGACTACGCGGCGAATACACTTACCGGAAGTTGGGCAATAGCGAAGAATGGGCACGACATACTTGGCATAAGTTCGGGCTGTTTCCGTCGGTACACCTTGCTCTTGCATTGGGTAACGGCGGACGGACGAGCCTTGCGTATTCGCGCCGGATTACCCAACCGCAACTGTTCTACATGGAACCGTATGTCGTATATGTCGATTATTATACAGCGCAACGTGGTAATCCGTTCATTCAGCCTGAATACACCAATTCGGTGGAATGGGGTTATAACAAAAGTTTCAAAGACAATACTTTTTCAGGGGCTCTATTCTACCGCGCCCGGAAAGATAAGATCGAACGGGTACGGGTTCCTTATCATACAGGCGTTACTCTCGACTCGATGGCAAACGTAGGCAACGACTATGCTTCAGGCGCTGAACTAGCTGCCACGCTTCAACTCAAGCGCTGGTGGAACTTAGATGCCAATGGGAGCCTATATTATTACCAGATCAAAAATGAATATAAAGTCGACGGAAAAGACGAGGAGAGCTGGAACTGGCAATTGTCAGTTAACAACAATTTCGACCTGACCAAAAGCACGCGCATGCGGCTCGAGGCATACTACGTAGGCCCGTCAGTAAGTACCCAGGGACGAGTGGAGGACTTTTTCTACATGAACTTGACTGTACGGCAACAATTGTTCAACCGGCGTTTGACCGCAAGCTTGTCGGTACGCGACTTCTTAGGTACTGCCAGATATAATAGCACGCAATCGAACATCAATGTGGAATCGTTAACCAGGATTGATCCCCAGTCGCCTGTAGTCACCCTGACGTTGTCATATACATTCAATAATTTCAAATCGCAAAAGAAAGAGGAAAAGAATACACACGATTTATTCGAAGGGACAAACAGATAACTGGGTTTACGCTTCGCATGGTCAAGTTTTGTGTATTAGTGTGAATTTTGAAAATAAGCAGTTATAAACAAACCAACATACGTCTAACCTTTTTGCAAATACCGAAAGGAAGCTATACTTTTGCGTATTCTTTCAGTATAAATATCACTTAACAAATGCCTCAAATATCGACCAAAGGACGGATTATGCCGCCCTCGCCCATTCGAAAGTTAGCCCCTTTGGCCGATTTGGCCAAAAGCAAAGGGATCAAAGTGTACCACCTGAATATCGGTCAGCCCGACATTCCAACACCCCAGATTGGTATGGAAGCGGTACGGCACAATGACCTGACGGTGGTTGAATACAGTCATTCGATGGGGATTGAGTCGTTGCGGCGACGATTAGCACAATATTACCGTGAAAAAGGTATTGATGTGGATCATAACCAGATCATGATTACCAATGGCGGTTCGGAAGCCATCTCAATGACGATGATGGCCTGTCTGAACCACTATGAAGATGTGATTGTTCCCGAGCCGTTTTATGCCAATTATTACGGTTTTTCGACAGTAGCTGGCGTAGGATTGAAGCCATTGAAGTCTGTGATCGAAAACGATTTCGCCCTGCCTCCGGTGGAAGAGCTGGAGCAGATGATCAACGCGGCAACAAGGGCTATCATGATCTGTAATCCCAACAATCCCACCGGATATTTATATTCGCGTGCAGAGTTGGAAAAACTGGCGGAAATTGCCGTCAAACACGATTTGTTCCTGATTTCGGATGAAGTATATCGTGAGTTTTGTTACGACGGCAACAAACATTATTCAATCATGGAGATCAGCGGATTGGAAAAACATGCAGTGCTGATCGACTCCATGTCGAAACGGTTCAGCGCATGTGGCATACGGATTGGCGCTTTAGTGACGCGCAATAAAGAACTGATGGACACAGTGTTGAAATTTGCGCAGGCAAGGCTCAGTCCGCCCACGTTCGGCCAAATTTTGGCGGAAGCCGCATTGGATTCGCCGCAGGAATATTATAAAGCCGTGTATGATGAATATATCGAACGGCGCAACACATTGGTCAACGGGTTAAACCGTATTCCGGGCATATACAGTCCTATGCCCAAAGGCGCCTTCTACACTATGGCCCGTTTGCCTGTGGACGATTCGGATAAGTTTGCGCAATGGCTGCTCAGCGAGTTTCAGTACAACAACCAGACTGTGATGGTGGCGCCGGGTTCAGGGTTCTATTCAACGCCCGGGTTGGGAAAAAACGAGGTGCGGTTGGCTTATGTTATCAACAAGGCCGATATCGAACATGCAGTGGAATGTCTGGCAGTGGCATTGGAACAATATCCCGGAAGGAAGTCAAAATAATTCATACCTTAGGAATCATTCGTAAATAATCTTTACGTTTTTGTTCGGTTTGTGATATAACTGATGTTACGCATACCAAACATGCTTCTGCATTTATGGAGATATTTGTGCTGACGATTTTTGTCTGTACCTGTATTTTTCTCATTATATCAATTATGAATACGCCTGTAAAAAAGCATCAGATAGTATTAGAAAAGGGTCTTGTCAAACTGATCAGATCGCTGGAGCAGAAAAAATATCGTATGCAGCAGGGTCTTTTTGTGGTAGAAGGAGATAAGACTGTACGCGAAATGCTTGGTTCGTCATTGACTGTTGAATATTTACTGGCAAAAACTGCATGGTTAGAACAACTATCTGCTAATTTTCCTGTTCATGCAAATCATATTATCGAAATCAATGACAAGGAATTATCGCAAATCAGTTTTCTGAAAACACCTAATCAGGCAATGGCATTGGTGCGGATCCCGGATTATCCGCTTGACATGAAAGAACTAACCAAAGGACTTTCCTTGTATTTGGACCAAGTACAAGATCCTGGTAATGTGGGAACAATGATCCGTCTGGCCGACTGGTTTGGTATACGCCATGTACTATGTGGCGAAGGATGCGCCGATCCGTTCAATCCCAAAACTATTCAATCGACCATGGGGGCAATGATCCGGGTAAAGACTTACCAAGCAGATGCTTCATTCTTTCAACAATTGAAAAGTCATCATCCGGATTTTCCTGTTTACGGAACATTCCTCAATGGCGAAAATATTTACAACTCATCACTTTCAACGAATGCAGTGATTGTGATGGGTAACGAGTCGAAAGGAATTAGTGACCAAATAGCTCAATATGTCAACCGGCGGCTACTGATCCCGTCATATCCGCCAGGCGAACCGACCTCCGAATCGTTGAATGTGGCGACGGCTGCGGCAATTGTGTGTGCAGAGTTTCGGAGAAAAGGACGTGGGTGACACGAACTTAGTGAAGCGTTCTCACCAATGGTAATTGAGCAGATTTTGCGGATCTTTATTTTAGCGTAAATCACTACTATTCGTTTTCCATCAACCCGTGCTGTGCTGACCTGTGCTGATTTATTCTGATGGTTTAAGGAATAGTCCGCCAATAGCACCATTCTTATCGAAAACCAGCCGTAGATTGAGTTTCCCTTTTTGGAATGTGAATGGCACTTCCACGATTTCGTATTTTTCGGTAGAACTCTCTTTCAGGTTGGCTAAATCGGCTTTTTCAAATTTGCCATAAGTCATGTTGGTTTGTAACCATACCATTTTCAAGCCGCTGGCTGGTAATCCTTTTTTCATGGTTGCATCGAAATAAACCGTGATGGCGTTAAAATCAACATGTTCGAAAGCTTTTACTATCTCCTCCGTTTTTTGCCGGATAGTCAAAGAGTCGGTAACCACCACAACATTTTCCGCAGAACCTGTGCCGGATGCCGGTAGATTTGTAAATGAACCGCTCAACAGGATAAAGATGATATATTTTGAAACAACTTCTGCAACCACTAAAGCGCCAATAAATAAAATGATCGCCCTACTGCCTTTTAGATGACACGATACAGAATATGCATTGTACATCAAAGCGATCATCCAGATGTATAATGGTATAGTGATGATTACAAAAATGGTCAAACGCGGAAAGTCAAACAGACTATTGGGAACAACTGGCAGAAAACAAATAATGGTTAGTAACAACATCGGTGTACGAGCTAATGCCATAGTACCGGCTACATCAATGACACGTACTTTGGATTTGGAAAAAATAATACCCGTTATCCACATAACTATGGAAAGGGATAAAAAATCAATAGCTTGCATTGCAAATGCTGTCGGAAAACTGAACGTAGCCCCAACATGAGCATCCAACGCTCCATCAAAGGCTACTTGATTGAGTTTGCCGATGACAGCCGTAAGCGCCATAATAACAATGCCAATTGTCAACGCCTGCCATCCAGCAATGCGCTCGAAAGGATTAATCAACCATTTAGCTTTCATAGAATTGTTCTTTAGAGGTGAGAAATGAGAGGTGAGGAATGATAATAATTTTTATCACTTAATTTTTAAAATCCAGTCAGCCAAATCCTTCAAAACATCTGGTGAAAAAGTTTGCTCGATGGAAGCGTATTCGCTGGGCGAACCGGTAGTACACTCCTGAAATAGATGATTCAGACCGGGATACTCTTTAATAGTCACTTTTTTGTTACCTCCTTTTTTCAAAGCCATACTGATGGCCGACAAATTTTCTTTTGCAGGAACCTGCAAATCTTTGTCGCCATTGACAGCCAATACCGGGCATTTTACTTTTTCAAGTGCAGGTGAAGGATCATAGCGGAGGAAATATTGCATCCACGGAATTGTTATTTGTGCGGCATTTATTTTGATTAAATCGTCTGTGGTCATTCCATCGGGAGTAAACTCGGCGAGTTCGGGTTTCAGAGTTGTCATCAAATCAATCATTTCCTGTTGCGATATATTCTCTGTTGTATTGATAATTTTGTTGTATATCTTGGAGTTAAGTTGATTACCTCTTTCAATTTTGTCTTCGGGCATTCCCGATGCTTTGGAGATCAGTTCATTTTGCAGCAACAGTATCGCGTCGCCGCGTAAACCCGTTCCGGCAAGCATCACGATAAATCCCACATCTTTCGACCTTGCTGCAATCATCGGAGCAATGATTCCACCTTCACTGTGTCCCATCAATCCTATTTTTTTCGGATTGATTTCCTTGCGGGTTTTCAGATACGCGATGGCGCTTTCGGCATCGGTGGCAAAATCGGCAGTGGTGGCTAAGCGGGCGTCGCCGGTTGATTGGGCAAATCCGCGGTCGTCATATCGAAGTACGGAAATACCGTGTCGTGTGAGGTAGTCGGCAATCACCAAAAACGGTTTGTGACCCATGATTTCCTCGTTGCGGTCCTGCGATCCACTGCCCGAAATAAGTATCACTGCTGTAAAGTTATTGACCGTTGCAGGCATGGTGAGTGTTCCAGCCAAAGTAATTCCTGCAGTTTTATTTTCGAAGGTAACGTCTTCCAAACGGTACGGATAAGGCGGCTTGGGTTCCTGCGGCCTGGCAACGGGCTTTACTTCCACCGAAGTCCTTTTTAGGGTTATAGGGAACGACATTCCACCTTGTTTCAATGTGCCAACAATGGAGTCTGTTTTGAAATCGCCCTCATATATCCAGTTTGCGGATGCCAGTGTCACTTTCGATCCATCAAATGTAGTGTTGGTAACAGGCAAGCCGATGGCGCCCTGATCGGGGCTGTCCGTGGTGGACTTATAACCATCTTCGGCTTTTTGTATGTGAAAAACCATTCTCAGGTTCATTCCCTGAAAACTCAAAACTCCGTTCCACTGCCCGGTAATGTCTTGGGCATGTGAAAACGTGCCGGTAAGGATGATTGCCAGAAATAGGACGACTATCTTTGTTTGCTGATCAATAAATAAGATTTTCATTGCTGATTGGTTTTAATGTTTTCTTGTATCTTATTGAATATCTCTCGTGTTTCGGTAGGATTTTTCCTGTTGATGTAATAAACAGTTCCATTACTATCAGCCACCCTGATTACTGGGTTTACACCACTATTGATGCTCAGGCGGATTTTGTCGCCATCGGTAGTTCTAAAGCGGCCCCGATGTACTTTGAAGAGCGAAATGCCATTGGTTCGAACAGAAATTGCTGGTATTTCGCGCCAAGAAATGGTGTCTGTTCCGTTTATCCCGGCAAACGGGATATTTATCCCAAACAATCCTTTTAGCCGGAATGCATTTGGATTGATTTCAACTTTAGGCTCCCTGTAGGCTAAGTGAGTGATAACAACTACGATAATAATGATTGCTACGGGTATCCATTTGCGCCATAGTTTCACCGGTTTTTCCATTGGCTGATCATCAGCAACAGCCAGACCCATTTGTTGCGAAGCAATATCAATCAGTTGCAGGTCGTCGGGCGCAATCACATATTTTTTCTGGTCAGTGATTACCAAAGTCCAATTGTCATGACGGCGGGTATATACAATCAGTTTTTTATATTTTGGCGTCTGGTAATATCCGAACGAACCGAATAAGCCTTCAGCGCCAAAACTCCGCCACATTCCCTTTTTATCGGCGGGAGTCATCAGCCGGATCACTTTGATGTCCTGTATTGGGATAACAATATCCTTGAGATGGCGTTTGATAATAAGATCGGAGTTGGTGAGGATATATTTGTAGGGTGTACAGATATATCCAGAGACAAGTAAAACTAAAAATACAGCTGCCGTGATTCCAAGCGGAACGGCCATATTCATGCTGTTTGCCGTAAGATTTTGATAAAACAACCACCCTAAAATTAAGGTAGGAAACATACAAGCAATCAGCGTTTGTATCAGACTTTTCCTGTCCAAGGTTGAAGGACTAATTAATAAAATCCGTTCCATGCTTCTATCATTTTATATGTCCCAATCCCAGATGCGATACCATGCTTTTTTGTTATTCACATGTATATAAATATCAGGATTTACTTTTTTCAAACAATCCAGAAATTCTTGTTCGCGGACTGGGGAAACCAGAACAAAAGGCCATTTGTAGCCTTTTTTGAAACGAATACATAGCCTTTTTAAAGAGCCTGCAGGTGAAGACAGTAAGTTATATGAACGTTCGACGGATACGATTTGTGATATAGGACAATTTTCAGAGGATATTCCCCACATTTTAAATAGAAGTTGCTTATCTGTGATCTCATATCGGATTCCACTAAAAAGTAATACAATAAATACGATTACTCCGGCGATGGTGTAAAATCCGGGATTGAAAATATTGCCTGAACGGATCGTTAAGAGGAGCCCTGGTAACATAACGATCAAAATGAAAATAATCAGCAGTACACTGACCCTCGATCTAAAAACTTTTCTTTCCATAGCATTATTTTGTTTTGGTTTCTTCCTTTTTCAGCCGTTCGATAATGTCATCCAGTAGATTGCGGACTGTTGGATAGCTTAGATTCAGATATTTGGCCATATCCTTGAGGCTTCCGCTGTATTTGACGAATTGCAGGATAAATTGCTGGTCGTCGGGCGAAAGGCGTGCCAGTGCCGGTAAATCGTACAGGCCGGAAACTTCAGTCTGACAGGTTTCGCATTTCAGACTTTTTACTTTGAGTTGCGATTGACAACTCGGGCAGATACAAGGCAACATCTCTCCTGAATATTTTTCACAAAAATAAAATATATTTTTAATTAAATTAAGTATTGACTTAATTTAATTGATATTTATTTTTATTTTGTAAATGAAAGGGTGGACTTTTTGTGAATGTCAGAAGCGTTAGCTAAACGAAATTGAATCGTACTCTGCAATCACACTTTCAAAAAGATCTTGTATTTGTACATGTGCCGGATGATGAAAAAAAGGATAGCAAACTCGGCCAACGACACAAAAAACGGAAAATAATCGCCGGTGTACTGTTCCAGTCCATGCACCAAGTATCTAGCAACTTTATTCAACGAAAATATCGAGTGCAACACGTAAGCTGCAATGGCGTTGAGCCCAAACATCCTGAGGCCTCGTGTCCACCACGAATCGATTCGTAGCTTGTCGGTAAGCAGGTACGACAGGGCCAACAGCAGGTAACATATCCCGCTGCTGAATAGGATCATTGAGCACGACCATATTTTTTTGATGATCGGCATTTGCAGGCTCCACAACAATCCACCGACAATCAGTCCTATGCCAATGAACGATAACAGTTTCAATTTCTGATTTTGTCCCAGCGGCCGTTGCAGGATGTGCCCGGCATAATAGCCCGAAAATACAGTTGCTCCAAACCCGAGACTGGTGAGTAACCAGGTGTATTGTGTGCCGTCGTCGAACCGTCCGAATACAGTATGGTCGATGTAGATAGCCAGATTTCCTTCGGGTGTAAACATCCCACTGCCGAAACCAGGTACCGGTACAAAAGTCATCAATAGCCAGTAGACCAACACCAGCGAAACACCAGCTATCAACTGTAAGGATGTCTTGCCTATATTCAGGATAATCAGCGAAGTAATCAGGTAGCCAAAAGCGATGGCATGGAGCGTGTTACAATACACATGAAAAGTATTTAAACTCAGGTCAAGCAGGTTTCCCTGGACGATCCACCCAAGCAAAAATAGCAGACAAAAGCGTTTCAGTATCTTCACATAAAGTTGTGCTTTGGTGTGTCCTTGCTCGATAAACTTATTGAACGAGAACGGCATCGACAAGCCCGATGTAAACAGGAACAACGGCATGATGATATCCCAGGCTGTAAATCCCGTCCAATCGACATGACTCAGCTGGTGTTGGACAGGCTGCAACGCATCCGAACTAATGGCGTTGAATAACCGGCGAAACACGTCCTGACTTTGACGGTTTAAGCGCATTCGTTCTCCATCCCATCCTTGATATATAGCGAGTTACGGTGGTGTAAAACAAAAGTTGTTTTGTCGTGCCCCGATGATAAATCTCCTGAAATTCTTGCAGTTGGATATAAAAAAA
>JAVBSH010000076.1:0-4091 GCA_031547085.1 Bacteroidales bacterium | reverse complement strand
CTTAACGCCCGCATAAAGTCCATGACTTTTGCCAAGCCTCTCAAATCATCTTCTTGCTGCATAATCAATTTGTTTTTAATTGTTTGACAATGGATTGAAAATGCGAAAGTAAGAAGACAAAAACGCCCCGAAGCTATGTTTCCGGGGCGTGGCAGCTTGTGGCGTCGATATGGCAGCTTGTGGCGTTGGGTATTGAAAATCAGGATAAAATTCAACTAATCTGCTATTAAATCGTACCTTTGCCAATAATATTAATAGATTCATCAGTTAGATATTATGATACCAAAAAATTACCCCAAGCCTGCCAATTGGCAGGACTTCCAAATTTTTGTCAAAGATTTGTTGAATGAGAAATATGAGGGAGGATTTGATGTGTATGGTCGTAATGGCCAAGCGCAAGATGGGATTGACATATTAGGTTGTTTTCACAATAATACCATTGGCACACAGTGTAAACGCCTTGATACTGAATTGACGCTAAAATTGATAACAGACGAAATCGCCAAAACGGATAAGTCAGATTTGAAGTTGGCGAAATATATTTTTGCAACGACATGCCCTCGTGATAAAAACATCCAGAAAGAAATAGTTGAACTAAATGCAGAAAGAAGAAATAACTCCTTATTTGAAATCGAATTATGGTTTTGGGAAACTATTGAGGATGAAATAAACGGCAACATTAATATACAGGAAAAATATTATGAGAATATTTTTTCAAAGATAGACCCGAAATATAAGGAATCACATATCTTAGACGCCATCCGAACAGGATTTCATCGACCAGCATTTTTGACCCCATTTCATTTGGAAAATAGCAATAACGACTTTTTTCAAGCAATAAAAGATACACAAGAATTTCTAAATACGGGCAAGTTGAAAAACCGAAATGGAGAATACATTGCAGGGTCATCATCTTACAAATGGTTAAAAAATCCAGATGATATTCAAGACATGGATCGCGTAGCAGAGTTGCTCCAACAGATTAGGGACTATATAACAAAAGGAATAAAAGAAGGCAGAATAAAAACATGTGAGGGGAGAGAGGATTGTTTCTGTTTTACAGATGGAGGAAAATCCGAAAGGAAGCTGGATGAATTAAGACGGAATTTATTGCTTCATCTAAACTTTGTTTTTACACGTAATAATATGAGAGAAATCTCCATTCGCTTTTAGAAATATCAACTTTTAAAATCAATACAATTATGGCATTTACAAAGGCTCTTTTCTATCCGACAATAGATATTAAAAATGAAAACTGGCTGAAAACGGCTATTTTATTTTGGGATGAAATAAGTACAATTGTCCCAGCTTCTATTGATAATCCATATCAGGAACACGCAACACAATATCTCCGTGATGAAGGAATATTAAAGCCAATACACATCAATCCCGAACAAGACTATGTTGAAGAATTAACCTCTGATACACTGAATTATCTAAACTCAACAGAGGGATTTCAACTGCTTACACAGGGACAACGTATAAACACGACAATTCATAGGGATAAATTACCGAGAGATATAAGCCGGCTTTTTGACATATATCCAGAAAAGCTGCCTTCCGAAATTCGTTATATGTTACGTCATACAATGACGGAAGATGGTTCTTTTCGTGTAGATGGTGGTTTTGCTTATTTCTATATGACACTACTTGCAAACAAGATGTGTGAGCATTATGCTATATCACCATTGACTGATAATTCTTTAACATCAAATCTTTCTGATTTGGTTCGACTTGATAATCAAATCGCCATTCTCGGACATGACAGGCATTATTATGATCGTCCACATCATAGAGAACGCCATATTGATTTAGCGCAAGGGATTTTGATAAACATGGCGATAGAAAGTATAAGCATATCCGAGCCAACTTCGTTGGATGATGTAGTAAAATTCAAAAGAAGGTATCAGGATGAACTCGGTTTATTTAGAATGAACATCGAAAATCTAACTAAAGATATTCCTGTGGATGCCTCATTAATACAAATTAGGCAAAAGGTGGAGGATATTTATAAAAATCAGTTTGAGCCAGGGTATAACACATTGAAAAAATCATTGAAAGACGCTCGTATAAAATGGATACCTAACTTTCTGAAAGTTTCTATGGTATCTACCAGCGTAACCTCAATTCCAACCGTATTGTTAGGGTTATCAATACCATTTGCATTAGTCGCAGTAGGAGGTATTTCGATGATTTCGTCCGCTGTTGCTTATAATGTTGATAAGCGAGAGAGATTGAGAAATAACCCATATTCATACCTATTGGCAGTCAATAAAGGTATTTAATATCTATGAAAAAGAAGCAAAAACAATTAGGTCAGTACATATTCACGAATCACGATTTTGAAGGTTCGACAGATGATTTCCTCGCGGAAACAGCACCACTTATAGGATACCTTGTGCATAGCTTTAATGCGTTGGATACGGCATTGAACTCAATTATTTGCATGTTGATTAACAGTAGAACTGATGCAATGGGGGCAATTGTTATTCACAAAATGAATTTTTCGGCGAAAGTAGATTTGTTTTATCGACTTGTACGGTCAATGGAACTTGATGTTGAAAAAGAATTACCGTCTTTTCCCAGCTTTATCGAAAATCTGAAAAAATGTGCCACTTACAGGAATGCAGTGGTTCATGCAGAATGGGATAGTTTGGAAGGAGACGGATATACTTATGTAAAAATGAGCTTTGCAAAAGATGGGTTACAGCAACAGTATTGGCAGTTTACCCCGGATTCTCTAATGAAAATCAACGATTTTATAGACCAAACCGGAGAAGGATTTGACACTTTTGATAACGAACTGCAAGAAATCTTATAACTGCCTCCCATACCGCCGTGTTTTAGTCATACCTTTTTTAGGCATTGGCTCGTTGGCATCGTGCTGATCCGGCTCCGGTGTCAGCACCGAAAGCAAACTGCCGACGGGCGAATCATCACCTGAATAGCCTTTGACGGTAGCCGGTTGCTTGTCCTCCCGCTCGTGCTGCACGGACAGGCGTAATACTTCTTTTGCGGGTACGGACAAAACGGGTTGCAGATCCTCGCGGCCTGCCGTCGAAAAATCTGCGAACCGTGTAGAAAGTGCGTTAGCCGAAAACTCCTTACCCAGCGCGGAACCGTTCAACACGGTGCGGCTGTTATGGTCGATAAATGTAGCCCCGAACAGGCGTCCCACGTTACCGTAACGCAATACAAGGTCGATACCTTTCTCCCGCAGATTGGCTCGGAACTCACCACCGTTGCAGGAAGCATTCAGGGACGCCGAAACAAGCGCCTTAGTTTTTGCCGCCTGTCCTCCGGCTTTGATTTCTTCGCCGGATTGTTTCATGGTCTGCTCCAACGCCTCAATACCGTAGGACTTCCCGAACAGGGAAGATTTAAGCGGCTTCCCGACACGGTTGCCTTCGGTATCCAACGCCGAATAGACCAGCCCTGTATATTTGTGTCCCTGATTATTCCCCTCGACTTTCTCCACCCCAATATTATACAACGACAACAACGCCCGGAACTCGCCGAGCGATTGAAATTGATACATGGTCGCCAGCGGTTTTACAACGTTGGCGGCTTGCTTTTTCAGGTCGCTACGCGAAGCATCTACCGGCGAAAGCTGCCATGCCTCACCCTGCTTTTTATCTTTCGGATGTAAGCCGTATTTCTTTTCAAGGCTGTCGGTAATCCTTTTGCTTTTCTCATAGTTGTTCTTGTCGCTGATTAACGTGCCGTCGCTACGGACACGGGTAGAAACGATGTGTAAATGCTGGCGGTCGATGTCTTCATGTTTGAAAATTAGATAGGGTTGCCCACCGAAGCCGAGGCGTTCCATATACTCCCGCCCGATGTCGGCTAACTGGTCGTCGCTTATCTTATCCTCCGGGTGCGGATTCAGGGAAATATGAATAATGCCGCGCGTGGTTGTTACCTGCGGAGGCATCGCCCGTTCGAAATCGCGCATACAATCGCCCACCGAAAACTGTCCGTCGGCAGGAACAAAGATGCGGTTTGCTTCCAAAATCTTACCCAACCCGGCATCAATTTTCTCCTGATTGTACGACAACGCGCCGTATAAATTATTTCCTATATGTATATCC
>JAVBSH010000136.1:0-2645 GCA_031547085.1 Bacteroidales bacterium | reverse complement strand
AAATAAAAGTCCGACAGCTGTGCAACTATCGCTATTTTAAGATGGAGGTAGGTTTTATTTTTTGCCAAATTTGGAGTATAAAGCACTGTATATGTGTTAAATAAATATCATTTGCGGATTTTGTCGGCCAGTAGTGATTATTTTCAGTATTGTTGCTCTTGCAGCTTTTTTATCTGTAACCAAATCCTATGCTGTTCCCAATCCGGACATTGAAACCATTCGTGGTCGGATTGTTGCCACCTTGATGGAACCCCCGGTAAACGATGTACGGGTAAAGGACATGGTAGCAACGCTCCGCAAAGATGGTACCTGGCCGGGTATCGATTACGAAAACGTGTCGCGCGAAGCTTTTGAGCATTCTCAGCACCTGTCGAACATGGTACAGATGAGCCGTGCTTATAAGAAAAAAAACTCGGCGTTGAAAGGCAAGAAAGAATTGAAAAATGCCATCTATTTGGCGCTTGACTACTGGCTGGCGAACGATTTCATCTGCGAAAACTGGTGGAACAACGAGATTGGTACGCCCGATGCGATTACATCCGTGTTGCTGATCATGGACAAAGATCTCACCCAGGCCCAGATTGATAAAGCCTCGGCCATTACTGCACGTTCGCACATCAATGCGCCGGGCGCGCGTCAGAGCGGCGACCGGATCAAAATTGCCGGTATCCAGGCCAAGAACGCGCTTTTCAAACGCGATGTAGCAACCTTCGAAATGCTGATGAAGGTAATTGAAAGCGAAATACGTTTTGTGCCGGTGGATCAGCGCGGCATGCAATACGATTATAGTTTCCATCATCGCGACGACCATGTGAATAATACTCTTTCATACGGACTGGGTTATGCCGACGCTTTTGCCGAATGGGCTGCTTACGTAGGTGGCACACGCTACCAGTTTTCGGAACAAGCCATCAATCAATTGGTCGATTATTACCTTGACGGGATTTGCAAACAGATGGTTTATGGCAAATATCCTGATCCGGCAACGGCTAACCGCGATGTTACCCGACGGGGGCACGGCGGCCCGATGGGGACCCGCACTCCCGAACGCCTGATAGCAGCCACATCATACCGGAAAGCCGAATTGCAGGAAATCATCAACATTCGCCAAGATAAAGCAAAGCCGACACTTTCGTTTGGTAAATTCTTCTGGCTGAGCGAATACTATACCCACCAACGTCCCGGATATTTCACATCGGTACGCATGTATTCCGACCGCAATGCCAATATGGAGCAACCCTACAACGGCGAAGGCTTAAAGAACCATCACCGTGGTGATGGCACCAACTACATTTCGGTGACAGGAACCGAATATTCCGACCTGGCACCTGTGTACGACTGGCAAAAAATACCGGGAACAACTGTTTTGCAAAAATCTTCGTTACCCAATGAGAATGAGATACAAAAGTATGGCGTGATGGATTTTGTGGGAGCGGTTACCGACGGATTGTATGGCGCTGTGGCCTTCGACTTTATCAGTCCGCACGACCCGCTTCGTGCACATAAGGCTTGGTTTTTCTTCGATAACGAATATGTATGCCTTGGTGCAGGTATCAAATCGGGAACAAATAACACAGTAGCCACCACCATGAGCCAGTGCCTGCTGCATGGCGATGTAACTGTCAATGCCGGCGGGGAAGTACAAACCGTGCGGCGTGGCGAACGACAAATGGACAATGTCCGTTGGGTATACCATGACGGTGTGGGCTATATCTTTCCTCAACCGGCGAAAATCAATTTAGCCAACCAGGCTGCTACCGGCAGTTGGTTTAGTGTTAACCGCCAAACCGGATCGTCAAAAAAGGAAATTAGTATGGATGTTTTCAAGCTCTGGATCGACCACGGGTCACGTTTAAACGGCGCTACCTACCAATACGTAGTAATGCCCGGCGCAGGCCGGGAACAAGTGGCTGAGTCCTGGCAAAACCCAAAAATAGAAGTATTGTCCAATGCCCGGGAATTACAGGCAGTGTGGCACAAGACATTGAAGATTTTGCAAGTCATCTGTTACAAAAACGGGACGCTACAATTACCCGGCGGATACACGATGGTAATGGATAGCCCGGGAGCGATCATGGTTAAAGCCGGAAGTTCCGGTTTCGAACTGTCTGTTGCCGACCCGTCACGCAAGTTGGGAAAAATCCATTTTAGCGTGAATCGGAAATTGGAGAAGAAAGGCGAAAACTTTACTGTTGTATGGGATGAAGCCAAAGGCATGAGCCATATTTCGGTAGATTTGCCGCAAATGGGCCATGCAGGCGAAAGTGTAACGGTCAGGTTTTGAAAAGCATTGGTTGAACGTATCTCCCTGGGTTACTTAACAATCATCGCCGCCGGATGATCCTCTTCATTATCGAATTAATTTCGTTCATCTTCTGATCATATTTTTGTTACGTATTCAAAATTTGATAGTGTCTATTATTTATTGATATATATATTTTATCTTTGTAGTCAAAAATGGAGATTATGTTAAGTATAGCTGAATATTTTTGTCCCAATGAGCACTGCAAGGATTATGGACTTCGAGATCAGGGGAATATAGTCAAAGCCGGGACTTACCTCAAAGGAGGGGAAAGAAAGCAGATGCTCAAATGTAATATTTGTGGCCAGCGGTTTTCCGAAACACGCAACACTATTTTTGCTCA
>JAVBSH010000211.1:0-5197 GCA_031547085.1 Bacteroidales bacterium | reverse complement strand
GCTTTACAGCACTTGGACGACTTGGTTTACAGGACAAGGGAACCAATCCGACTAGGAAGGCATGTGGAAAGAAATTTCCATCCACCAAGAAAATACTATATGAATTACAAGACTTTATAGCTTAAGTAAACGACATTGATTTACTTACATAAAAATTACAATGATGAGTTATCAATAAGCTAAATTTATTTCATCAAAAAGATGAGGTGGCAAACCTAATCCTTAGGTTGCAAATGTAAAAAAATATTTAATATTTGATGCAAATATTTTCAAGAAAAAGTTCTACACTTTTTGACATGATTTTTAATCTTGTGAAAGCATAATGAATTAAGGTGTTTGACATGATTGTTACACTTTTTGGGTATGTTTTCTGTTTTTCAAAATAGACCAAATCTCTTTTTTTTGTTCTACGCCAACTAAAAAACCATCATTTTTCATCAATTACATTGTCAAGTTATTCACAAGTTTGAATGTTATTGATAAAGGATTCTGAGAGGAAACGAAAAACTGGCCAAACAAACTTTCTCAACGACCTGTCTTATTATGTGGAAATTCCAAAAAAAGTTAATTACTTATGATCCACTGATCAATTTCATAAACTCTTCTTCCGAAATGATCAGAACTCCTAAGGACTCTGCTTTCTTGAGTTTTTCAGGCCCCATCTTTTCCCCCGCCAATACATAATCGGTTTTGGACGAGATAGAACTTGAATTTTTACCCCCATGTTCTTCCACCATTTTTTTGATATCATCGCGTGGAATGGAGAAAACTCCACTTACTACGATACTCTTGTCTTTCAGTGCTTCGGATTTCACTTGGTGTGCACTTTCGTCAACGGAAAATTGTAATCCGGCTTGTTTCAAGCGTTCCACAATGGCCTGATTGGCAGGCCGACTGAAAAAGTCAACCACACTGGCCGCAATCCGGTCGCCGATTTCGTCAACAGACACTAATTCGTCGAAAGTGGCCTTTGACAATTGGCTGATACTTTTAAAACTACGCGCCAGTTTCTTGGCAATCGTTTCACCCACAAACCGTATCCCGATGGCATACAATGTGCGTTCGAACGGAACCTGTTTCGATGCCTCGATACCCGAAAGGATTTTCTCGGCCGTCCGTTCCCTGAACCCTATTTTCTTGGTAGTACCATCCTCGTCTGTCACTATCTTCTCCAACCCAAATAATTGTTCATATTTGAGGGAATAAAGGTCAGCTACATCGTGTACCAAACCCTTATCGTAAAGCAATTCAATTTTACCTTCGCCCAAGCTATCTATATTCATTGCCTTCCGGCTGATGAAGTGCTCTACACGGCCTTTGATCTGTGGCGGACAACCATTTTCATTAGGGCAATACCAAGCTGCTTCACCCTCGTTGCGTTTTAGCTCGGCGTCGCATTCGGGACAACGACTGATAAATTGTGTAACTTGTCTGTTTTCAGGCCGTTTCTCCATATTCACGCCGATCACTTTCGGGATAATCTCACCGCCTTTTTCCACATACACGGTGTCACCCACACGGATATCGAGCAACTGTATCTGGTCGGCATTGTGCAACGATGCCCGCTTTACCGTGGTTCCAGCCAGCCGTACCGGTTCAAGGTTGGCTACCGGGGTTACGGTTCCCGTACGGCCCACCTGATACGAAATAGAATTCA
Organism: Bacteroidales bacterium; assembly: GCA_031547085.1. Taxonomy (GTDB): domain Bacteria; phylum Bacteroidota; class Bacteroidia; order Bacteroidales; family UBA4181; genus JAIRLS01. The sequence continues at coordinate 3,540 of JAVBSH010000211.1, read as the reverse complement.
GGCGCGTTTCCACCCGCTCGGCAGGAAACTTGTATGCCACCGCCCAGCGGGGACTTTTGGCACGCATCCCCAACTGTCGTTGCTGTGTAAGGCTATCCACCTTAATCACAACGCCGTCAATATCGAAAGGCAACTTTTCGCGGTCGACTACCCATTGATCAATAAATTGACGCACCTGCTCCATATGATCGCATATAGCCACATATGGAGGCACTTTGAAGCCCCACTCACGGGCTTTTTGCAGGTTCTCAAAATGCGATTGTGTGGGCAAGTGCTCGCCTAGCATGAAATACAGGAAACAGTCGAGCGAACGCTTGGCCACCTGCGCCGAATTCTGCATTTTCAACGTTCCCGAAGCAGCATTACGCGGATTGGCAAACGGCGTTTCTCCAATCTCAACACGTTCCTCATTCAGTTTATCGAATACAGCATGTGTCATCATGATCTCACCACGGATTTCGAACTCTTCAGGCCAGCCACTACCATGTAATTTAAGCGGAATGCTGCGGATGGTACGCACATTGGACGTTACATCATCGCCCTGGACACCATCGCCGCGGGTCACAGCACGCAACAATTCGCCATTACGGTAGGTAAGACTGATAGAAGCTCCGTCGTATTTCAGTTCGCACACATAACGGTAACCGCCGGCCAGATCTTTATCTACCCGTTCGTCAAAATCGGTCAATTCATCCTGATTATAGGTGTTATTGAGCGACAGCATAGGATACTTGTGTGTCACCTGTGTAAACTCCACGTTGAGGTCGCTTCCGACACGTCGCGTCGGTGAGTTGGGGTCGGTAAATTCGGGATGTTCCTTTTCGAGCTTTTCCAGTTCCTTGAGCATCATATCATAATCGTAGTCGCTAATCACAGGCTGTGACAACACGTAATACAAATGATTATGTTTTTCAAGTTCTTTGCGTAAATCGGCAATACGTTGTGCGATATCCATTGATTTAAATGAAGAATTATAAATTAAGAGTGAAGAATTTTAACAAAAATATTCAATAATTAATGATGCAGACTAGGGATTGAAATATTTCTTATTTAGGCTATTCAAACTTTACAAGAAAATTCAGTTTGACGCGGACAGGCTTTTCGCGTACAAATCCTGGTATCCATAAAGGTGGAGAAGTTTCAATAACTCGTAATATTTCTTTTTTTATGACCGGGTCATCATAATGATAAACTTCGGGATTACTCAATGAACCATCCTCATATACTAGGAATGAAAGGTAAGCGCTTTTACCCGCTGCTACTAATGTGTTGATATTATCTTTGAGGTACTTGTCAAAACTATCCAATGCAGGTTTACCATCAAATTTGGGCATATCTTCACAAAAACTCCACACCTGATCTATGTCTGTTTTTTCATTTTTTATTTTTTGCATATCTCCGATAACTTTTGACCGATTGTAATATACAGCAACCGATAATTTTACATCAACAGGTTTTTTGTCATTACGTCCCGTCAACCAAGGTGCTATCTTCAGGTATTTGGCAATATCAAATTGTACAAAATAGGCATCGGCAGTTTTTAAGCCAGTAAATGCAATCTCTCTGACACTACCGTCTCCGCCAACAATAAATTCGACATGAGCGGAAGCAGCATCTGCGACATTCTTCGCCAAATAGACCGATTTTAGATTGTAATATTCTTGAAATCCGACTTCGGCTGTTTTTCCCCTTAAAGTTGGCATTCTTTGTGCTTCAGTCAGTACTTGAGGACTACTACATGCAGATAAGATTATCAAAATGTATAATGTACTAAAAATCGATATTCTATGTGGCATTGATTTTAATCATACTAATTATCAATTGTCAATTGAATCCGGCAGTATTCTTTGCTTGTGTCGGGATTGCAAAGCGAACAAACCCAAATATTCTCACTATCACTGCCGTAAAGTATTTCAATAGGGCTATGCAGGAGGGATTCCGAAAGGAAGTTGATTTCTGCCGAACGGACGGTCAATGTTTTGCTGTCTAATGGCAAGTGATTCACTGCCCAACTGAGGTAACAAACATTGTTGACATGGTTGTTGACGTCCACATCGGTATACCCGGCAATGATACACGTTTGCGATGTCATGTTTGCGGCGAGTGCTATCTTTCCGGGTTGCCTGTCAAGGGCATTTTGTGGATAACAAGGCATGTCGCCGCACACATGGTCAACTCTTTGCAGGCGGTGCGTAGTTCCGTCAATAATCAGCCATGCCGTGGTTCCTGCTCCAAACAACTCCTTGCCGTCGGTCGACTTGAAACGGAAATCGCGTAAAGCAAATAGGCTTTCCATGCCTTTCGGCCAGGTCTCCAACTGTATGGTATCACCCCAAGATGGGTAACGGTACATTTCCACATACAAGCGTGAGAGCACCCAAAACCGGTCTTTTGCAGCCAGATCCTTGAATCCGAATCCCATTGATTCGGCATTACGCCAGGCGCTTTCCTGAAAATAGTTGATGGCCGATACAATTGACAACCGGCTCTGTTGGTCAACTTCGTACGAATGGATTTGGTATTGGTCTACCCACGATTCTTTCAGTTCGCTCATGTCACGATTATTTTTTAGACAGATAGATGCAAAAGTACATCTTTTTCGCGAGAATCAGAAAGTGGTGCACGAAACCTTTATTTCATCATTATTATAGTAATCGCCCCGTAATGGTGCCCGTCAACATCTTATTTATCGACAAAGACAGATACTCCCGTCCTTACTTTTCCTCTTTTTTCTTCTGGTGTTTCAATACCTTCGCTTCTATATAAAAGGTTATTTCGTCAGCTATATTACAACACTGGTCACCCACACGTTCTAGTTTCCGGATCATCTCGGAAACTAATAATGCCTGTTCGGCTAATGATGGTTTTTTCTTGATAGCCTCAGCGAGTACAGGGATTGAATGATGGTTGATATCATCCAGTAACTTATCGTTAGCATATATCTCGCATACCTTTTTGCTGTCGCCTGTTTCGTACGCCTCTTGTGCTGTGAGCATCATCTTTATCGATGTCTTAAACATCTCATCCACCCGCGAAGTTTTCAGCAAGCCGTGTTCAAAGGTACATTTCTCGCAGTGTTGTACAGCACGGGCAAGGCCTTTGGCAAGGTCGCCAATACGTTCAAGGTTGGTATTGATCTTAAGCGACGACAACACAAAACGCAGGTCGACAGCTACCGGTGTCTGTAACGCCAGTATTTCCTCGCACTGCTGGTCGATCATCAGTTCATACGAGTCCACCATCTTCTCCACGCTTACCACCTCGTGCGCCAGATTCTGGTCGGACAGTAAACAGGCATCTCTGGAGCGTTCCATCTGACGATATACCAGGCTCCACATTTCAAGAACCTGGGTTTTTAACTTGTTCAATTCTGTTTCAAACTGCTTCATGGTTTTTTAATTTTTGGTTTCGGTGGACAATGCCGACTTTGTTGATCGATCAAGAGGAGAGAACCCGCTACCTTTGAGTAGCACCCTCTCCCTCCCCACTTGGGGGAGGGCCGGGGTGGGGCTTTAACCAAACCGTCCCGTGATATAATTC
>JAVBSH010000228.1:0-20707 GCA_031547085.1 Bacteroidales bacterium | reverse complement strand
TCCAACTTCTTGCGGGCAAGGGATAAACCGCCTTTGGTGACTTCCCGGATGTTGAACCCGCTATTTTTAACCTCTTTGAAAAAACGATCCAAATCGCGTTGTAAGGCAGACTTTGCTGTCATGATAAAGAAAACCAAATGCTTGATGTTCAAAATCCTGCCCCTGACAAATACATTTTTAAAAGCGCCTCGTAAGCGCTCCTTGAAACTTTCATTATCAAGTTTATACGTTATGTTTTTAGATACATTTCCACGGAAATTCGTTTGTTGATTTACCCTCGGGGAACCCCCATTATTTATAGGTTACAAACCTAAGGATTTGACCAGATTTGACAATGGTCAATCGAATCTTTTTAGAGGCAACATGTTTTATATCAAATAGTAAAAAGAAAATTCTTAACTAAACGACATTGGTTCAAATATGGCAGGTGGATTATCTTACGTTTGCTCTTTCAGGTTTTTTGGTATAGCTTTGTATCTTTAAAATAAGTCGTTATGTCAGAAAAAAATAAAATTCTCGAAGTTACTCCCGGTGTAAAATGGATTGGAGTACTCGATCCCGATTTGCAGGTATTTGATATTGTCATGGAAACTAAATACGGTTCCACTTATAATGCATATTTTATTGATGCGGATAAGAAAACGCTTGTGGAAACGGTAAAGGAAACCCATACAGCCGAATATTTGAATAAGGTGAGGGCTGTATGCAATCCCGAAGAAATAGAATACATCATCATGGATCATACTGAACCCGATCATTCGGGGAGTTTGTCTGCATTACTCGATATTGCACCTAATGCGACAGTTGTCGGGACAGGACAAGCGTTATCTTATCTTGGTGAAATCATGAACCGACCATTCAAGTCTATTAAAGTAAAGGATGGCGACACACTTGACCTTGGCAACAAGACGCTTCGGTTTATCGGAGCACCCAATCTGCACTGGCCCGACAGTATGTACACTTATCTGGAGGAAGATAAGTTGTTGTTTACTTGTGATTCGTTTGGGGCACATTATTGTTTTGCACCGGTTTTTGACGATTTGATAACCAACAAGGCGGAATATGATGATGCCTTTGTTTATTATTTCGATTGTATTTTACGGCCATACAGTAAATTCATGATAAAAGCCATCGAAAAGATCAGGGAGTTGGATATTGTTGCGATTTGCACAGGCCATGGCCCGATTCTTCGTAGCACATGGAAAGATATTGTAGATAAAAGTGAGAAACTATCTAATGAATATCTGGATATTACAGAAGGCAAGAATAATAAAATACTGATCACATATGTATCGGCTTATGGTTATACCCGTCAGATGGCTGATTGGATTGGCCAGGGAATCAAGCAAGTCGGGGATTTTGAAGTGGAAAGCATTGATATTGAGTTTGCCTTGATGGGAGACCTCGAAGCAGCCATCATCAGGTCGGATGCTCTGATTGTCGGCTCTCCTACCATCAATCAGAATACGTTGTTGCCAGTATATAAGTTGTTTGCCGGAATTAATCCGTTGCGCGACCGCGGAAAACCGGCAGCAGCATTTGGTTCGTATGGTTGGAGTGGTGAAGCAGTAGAGTTGATAGAAAATACCTTGAACGGACTAAAACTTAAAGTAGTTCAAAAAGCCTACAAAGGAAAATTCCGTCCCGGAGAAGAAAAAACACAACAGCTTATTGAGTTTGGGAAGAATTTTGCAGAACGGATGAAAGCCAACCAAGCATGATGTTTCACACGGGATCAGGTTATTTTTTCTGATCCCTGATGACCACTTCTGCCTTGTGGTATACAACAGAGTTGGGCGCCACACTTTCGGTGAGCCACACGTTACCTCCCACAATGGTATTGTATCCCACAACCGTGTCGCCACCCAGTATGGTACTACCGGCATAGATGATCACATTGTCCTCGATGGTAGGATGCCGTTTGGTGTTTTGCAGGCTCTTTTCCACATACATAGCCCCAAGGGTAACACCCTGGTAAATTTTTACATTATTCCCAATCACGGTCGTTTCCCCAATCACAGTTCCGGTTCCGTGGTCAATATAAAAATATTTACCGATGGTGGCGCCGGGATTGATGTCGATACCTGTACGACTATGTGCATATTCGGACATGGCACGCGGCAGGATAGGGATTCTCATACGGTACAGTTCGTTGGCAAGCCGATAAACAGCAATGGCGTAGAAACCGGGATAGCAAAGAATTACTTCTTCGGGACAATTGGCGGCCGGGTCACATTGTACGAAGAAATCGGCTTCTTCCAATAATTGTGCATGTATTTGTGGTACCTTTCCGAAAAAAAGTTGCGAAAGTTTGTCCGGAGACTCTTTTAACGTAGGTGCGATCGGTGACAGCAAATCAACGAAAAGACTTTGCAGCTGGTACCATTCGGAACGCAACTGGGCAGTGACAATACCTCCATTGCATTGCAGCGGATATAATAGCTGAAACATCCCATCGACAAATTTGTGTGTTTTGTCTGGCGACGGAACTTTTTTGCAATACTGCTGCATGCGTTGGAATAATTCTTCCGGAAAACTTTGAATATCGCTCATATCTTTAATTTCAAATCATCAAATATAAAAACACAGGATCACGCTGTCTAATTTGGTGGTCGGTAAACTTAAATTGATGCTCCCATCCTCAAACTTACAGCATTGCTATGCGCCTGTAACGATTCGGTTTGCGCCATAACCTCTATTGCCTTGCCTATGTTTTGTATTCCTGCTTCGGTGATTTCCTGGAAAGTGATCTTCTTAACAAAACTATCGAGGTTAACCCCACTGTACATTCGTGCATATCCGTTGGTAGGCAAGGTATGGTTAGTGCCTGAAGCATAATCGCCGGCGCTTTCAGGTGTGAAATGTCCCAAAAAGATAGAACCGGCATTGACGATTTGTGATGACAATCCGGCGTAATTTTCTGTTTCTATAATCAAATGCTCGGGAGCATAAGCATTGGTGAAGGCAATCACTTCGCTATAATCCTTCAATACAACGACACGACTGTGTTCCAGCGATTTCTTGGTTAACTCTTTCCGTGGTAGGTTATCCAACTGTTTTTTGATTTCTAGGGTTACTTTGTCAACCAATCCTTCGCAAGTTGTGACTAAGATTGCCTGACTGTCTACCCCGTGTTCTGCTTGTGACAACAGATCGGCGGCCACAAAAGCCGGGTTAGCCGAAGCGTCGGCTATCACTTCCACTTCCGAGGGGCCTGCCGGCATATCGATGGCTACATCGCACAAAGCGACTAATTGTTTGGCCGCTGTGACGTACTGGTTACCTGGTCCAAAAATCTTGTAAACGTTCGGGACGGTTTCTGTGCCATAAGTCATGGCTGCAATGGCCTGTATTCCACCAATTTTGAATATCCGACTAACGCCCGATTCTTTTGCGGCAAACAGAATCGCCGGGTGTATCTTGCCGTTTTTGTCGGGTGGGGTGCAAAGCACTATCTCGTTACATCCGGCAATACGAGCCGGGATGGCCAACATCAGCACTGTAGAAAAAAGCGGTGCCGTTCCTCCGGGGATGTATAATCCTACTTTTTCAATACCTACGGCCTTTTGCCAGCATACTACACCTGGCATGGTTTCTATTTTTTGTGGAACAAGTTGTTGTGCGCGGTGAAAAGTCTCAATGTTGCCCTTCGCCAGCCTGATAGCGGCTTTCAAATCTTCTGGAACTTTGTGTTCCGCCTCGGATATTTCCTCCGGTGTCACCGGTAAACGTTCCAACTTTACCTTGTCGAACTTTTCTTCATACGACAAAACCGCTTGATCACCATTATTCCGGACGTCATCCAGAATATTCCTTACTGTTTCGTATAAACCGGAATTATTTAATACCGGACGGGTGGTAATATCTTTCCACTCTTCCCGGGAAGGGTATTTAATGATTTGCATGTATTGAATTGCTTATTCGCCAATATTATCCTTTATTTCCAGCAGCATAGCCCTTATTTTTTTGAGCGATTGTACAACCTGGAAAGTATGTTCCGCATCTTCCTTATTTTCTTTTATTTTCTGGCGGGTGCCTTCCAATGTCAGGCGGCGTTCCTTGACATAATGATATATTAATGCAATGTTGTCGATATCCTGTTGCGTGAAAAACCGGTTACCTTTTGCATTTTTGTGGGGTTTGATAATATCAAATTCCTTTTCCCAAAAACGAATCAACGAAGCGTTTACACCAAACATGGCGGACACTTCGCTGATACTGTAATATAGTTTTGCGGGATCGGCAGGGATGTTACTTATTGGTTCCAATGGATCACCATTTTTCGAAAATGTCGTTGGTTTTAGACTGTTCGGCCAGACGAACATACTCTTCTGGCGACAGGTCGTTATAAAAGTAATCGATCGGGTTTACATGATGTCCACCTTTATGAACTTCGTAATGCAGGTGCGGTCCGGTAGAATCACCTGTATTGCCAACTGCGCCGATCACTTGTCCGCGTTTCACCGTGCTGCCGACAAGCACACCTATGCTATTCATGTGTGCATAAAGCGTTTGGTAGCCAAACCCGTGATCAATCAGTACCATTTTGCCGTATCCGCCTGAATATTCAGCCCTGACAACCGTTCCATCGCCGGTAGCATAAATGTCCGAACCTACAGGAGCAGAAAAATCCAGTCCTTCGTGGAATTTATAAGTTCCGTAAATAGGATGTATCCGCCAACCGTAACCTGATGCTTCGCGTTTCAACTCCTTGTTGGATATCGGTTGTATCGCAGGGCGGCATATTGTCATCTGTTCCTTGTTCCGTGCTTTTCCAATCAATTCATCGTACGATATGGATTGAACGTACAACTTTTTTATAATCTTATCGGTATGCTCTGTAATATCAATCATCATGCCCGAATTGACATAACCTTCGAGGTCTTCGTAACGGTTTACCCCCCCAAAACCAGCTTCCCTGATGGATGACGGGATAGGATCCGACTCAAGTATGGTACGGTAAATATCATCGTCGCGTTTTTGCATGTCTGACAAGACCAGATCTACATGTTCCAGTTTCTGCGACAACATTTGATAATTAAACTTGACGTTCGCCAGTTGATTTGCCAAAGAACGTTCTTTGGGAGTGTCGTATACATGGGAATATGCCACATAGTATACAACCGATATGGCTATACTTGTTACAAAAAAGATTCCCCATTTAATAGCTTTTATCTTGGTAGTAGTGGTAACTTTATCATAACTTAAAGTCACCGGATTGTAACGATATTTTACTTTTGCCATCTTGAATCTATACTGTTTTTAAGGGTTTTAATTTGACTGATGCTTGGTATTATGATGAAATCAACACGCTTTTATACGAATTTTTTAATCAAAGGTTCTACCTAGATTTGATAAATCCCTGATACGGGCGAATCCGGCAGGTGATAATTCACTGAAAAAATAATTGATCGGATCGACAGGTTTGCCATTCTTATGAACTTCGTAATGCAGGTGTGGCGCCGTGGACATCCCGGAATTTCCTACCTTTCCTATGATTTCCCCCCGGGTTACTTTTTGTCCTTTTTTCACATCGTATTTCTCCAAATGAGCATACACGGTTTTATAGCCGTATCCATGGTCGATCGTGACTCTTATTCCTTGCGCTCCGGTTTTTTCCGTATCCACCACTTCACCATCGCCCGTAGCCCTTACAGGTGTTCCTACAGGTGCTGTAAAATCCATTCCTTCATGAAACCTTTTTGTTCGGTAGATCGGATGCATCCGCAAACCAAAACTGGCTGCAGTGTGACTCAGGTCTTTGTTCTCAATAGGCTGAATGGCCGGTCGTGTTTTCAACTGATCGGCTTTTTCAGTGGCTTTTTCCACCATTCCATCCAGCATCTTCGATTGCATCTGTAATTGTTTCAACAGGATTTCGCTACGCTTGGTGGTCTCTATCATCAGTTCGGAATTGGAATATCCTTCCAGACTTTCGTATCTGTTGATTCCGCCGAAGCCGGAACGAAGTATGGTTTGCTGAACCGGTTCCGATTCGAAAATCGTACGGTAGAGGTTACTGTCACGTTGCTGTATATCGGCCAACACATCCTCTATTTGTTGATAATTTTTGATCAGCGATTCATAATTGTGGGTCATTTGGCCCACTTCACGCGACATGATACGTTCTTTGGGTGTGTCAAAAAATTGGGAATAGACAAAATAATAAACAATTGCAATAGCTAAAGTTGCTGTAAAAAAAGTAAACGCCTTAACCACAGTTTTCCTGACACTGGTTCTCACCTTGTCATAACCCAGTGATTCGGGATTAAACTTATACTTGATTTTGGACATTCTTACAGCAAAAATTACACGATTGCAAAACTAAAGTTTTCTGTCAAGTCAACCAAACATTTTAACAATTATTTATAAACTTTTTGTGAACTTTTTGACCTGATTTTCAAGATTAAAATTTCTCAAAATCACCTTCGAGGAATTTTGAGACTTCGGTATCCCACCGTTCCTTCACAAATTTGACATGATCCGGGTGATTATTATACGCCTGATATGCTGTGCTACCGGCAAATACCATCGAGAAGCAGTAATGGAATTCATTTTTGCTACTTACCTGACGGAATACCTGGAAGTTTTCGACTCCCGGGATAGCTGTCAGTATTTGTTGTGCATCCCGAAGAAATTTTTCCGTTTCAGGCGCATCCGATTTGTGCTTCAGATTGAACATCACCGTATGCTTAATCTTTCCAGGCTCAAGCCCCTGTGACACGTGTTGTGACGCCTCCAACTGCTTGATGTGCTCTTTCAACCCCACAATTTCTTCTTTCAATTTCGTTTCGTTGTTCGATGAACTGCTGCATGCAAAAAATGTACAGCATACCAATAGATGGCAAAATGTGATAATTTTCATTGGTTTATAATCTTATTTTAGGTCAAATAGAATTAATTTCGCTGAACTTCACTATGTCCCGACTCTCTATAAATAGTTAGAAGAATGATCTTATGGCTATTTTACGTTACACTAAATATTTTACGCGGATACACCGGAGGCTTTCCTATTGTCTTTCCAACGCCAGAAATAAGCCAATCCCATACCGGAAATGATATGCCATATACCCCACCATGCGGCGACAAACGCCATGCCACCCAACCCGTTGAACAAGTTGGGATTGAAAATCAGGACCAATCCTAAACCGGAATTTTGTATTCCTGTTTCAATCGTGACGGAACGCAAGTCCGGCCTTGGAAGACGAGTTAGCCGGCCAATCCCATTGCCTGATAACAAAGCTATTGCGTTATGCAGGATTACAATGAGACCAATCAGATGAATATATTTCATGAAATAGCCGAAATTGGCAGCTAAAGCGGCAACAATAAAACCGATAAATGCAACAATAGAAAGAATACTCATCGGCTTGATCAGCTTTTTGGTGATTTTTGGAAAATAATGAGCAAAAAGGATACCTAAAACAATAGGGATGCCAAGTAAAATAAGTACTGTTCGCGCCATTTCCCAGAAATCGATTTCGATAGGCATCACTAATTTCGATGCACTGGAATACAAATTACCCCAAAATGAAAAATTGAAGGGCGTTATGAGCACACAAGTCAAGGTTGAGAATGCCGACAGGCTGACCGAAAGTGAAATGTTGCCTTTGGCAAGGGTGGTGATGAAGTTAGAAATATTACCGCCAGGACATGCTGCTACCAGAATCATTCCCATGGCTACCGATTGCGAAAGTACCGGTCGGAGAATCATACATAAAAGAAATGTAGCGAAAGGCAATAACAAAACCTGTGAAATAAAACCAACGATAAAACTTTTCGGATTTTTAACCACATCTTTGAAATCAGATACATTCATCTGCAATGCAATCCCAAACATCACAAATGCCAGAATCACATTCATGATATCCAATGAACCCGAGCTGAAATTTAACCTGACATTATCTAATACGTGTAATGGCGACATCTATAAAATTTTAGTTTGACAACTGTCCTTATAAAAGGGCAAATCGGGATCGAACCATATCATGGTTCTGAAAATTGCTGCTAAAGTATATAAAAATGGATAAACAACGGATATTTTGTGTCAAAAAATAGAAAAATATTGTTTATTTTGTATTAAATTCAACAGACTTATGTACTTTTGGAGGACGAAATTTTATGTTTTTTATCAAATTTAAAGTATGACAAAGCAAAATGTAAAAAGGGCAGCGATGCAATGCGCATTGGCTGCAGTGGTTTTTTTCGGTCTGGTATCCTGTGGTGGAGGGAGCGGGCAAAATAAAAATACGGTGAAGGCAGGTATTGTCAAAGAAGATTTCGGACAATTCAAAGGGCAACCTGTTGAACTTTACACACTGACCAACAATAATGGAGTGGTGATGAAGGTAGCCACATATGGCGGTACAATCACCGAGTTGCATGTTCCTGGTAAGAATGGGCAGATGGGAGATGTGGTGCTTGGTTTTGACAAATTGGCGGGGTATATCAGTCCCGAGTACGAAAAGAGCAATCCTAACTTCGGAGCGATTATCGGACGTTACGGCAACCGTATCTCTAAGGGTAAATTTACGTTGGATGGTGTGGAATATACCTTGGCCACCAATAATGGTGAAAACCATTTGCATGGTGGTAACATCGGATTCAACCGGGTGGTATGGGCTGCCAAACCTATTGAAAATCCTAATGGAAATGCGCTTGAACTGACTTATACCAGCAAGGATATGGAAGAAGGTTATCCTGGCAACTTGCAGGTAACAGTTATTTACACTTTGACGGATGCCAATGAGTTAAAGATTGACTATCGTGCAACGACTGACAAGTCGACGCCATGCAACCTTACCAATCACAGCTATTTCAATCTTTCGGCTGGTAAGCAACCAACCATTGCAGGGCATGAATTGGTGATCCTTGCCGACAAATATACAGAAGTGGACGGCGGGTTGATTCCCACCGGCAATCTTCCCGACGTGGCCGGTACACCAATGGATTTCACCACGCCGCATAAGATTGGCGAACGTATTGATGCCAATTTCGAACAATTGAAACTTGGCGGCGGATATGACCACAACTGGGTACTGCGCAACAGTAGCGGTTCACTGGCTTTGGCTGCTACCGTGTATGAGCCTGAAAGTGGCCGGTTTATGGAAGTCCTCACAACCGAACCGGGTGTACAGTTTTATGCTGGTAATTTTCTGGATGGCACATTGATAGGTAAAAACAATACCAAGTATGTGAAACGCGCCGGATTGTGTTTGGAAACACAACATTTTCCTGATTCGCCCAACCAATCGGCTTTCCCCTCAACAATCCTGCAACCCGGACAAACATATAAAACCCAAACGATTTACAAGTTTTCTGTAAAATAACAAGAAATTGGGATAAAGATCGTAGATTAACCCTGCGGCATCGTAACGATGTAGCAGGGTTTTCTTTTTGTGCATCATTTGTTTGATACCCTGGACAAATCGGCATTATTCTCAAAAGTTCAATGGCGACCAGTCGTCAACATGTATCATGGTGCGATACACCTTATCGCCCAAGATGCGCTGTTGTTCCTTTATTGATTTTTGTTCCAGTATATTGTATTGCTTTGTGTGCCCTGTGTAGGAATAATCCGTTTCACGGGTTCCTACCTGGCAACATACCCCAACAAATGCGACCAGTGCCACGACCAGCGCAACGATATTTATCCGGAACCTGGCAAAGTTGGCAATTAAAAGCAATAGGATGTTCAATAGCGCACACAGACTGATGATCAGAAAAATATCATAGTTATTCCACCACCATATTTTTCCCCATCCGCCAATGTAATCTGCTAAAGGCCAGAATAGACGAACCCCGCCCCATACGGAAGCAGGAATGGGCAGGTCGCCTGCGGCATGCGCCAAGCAACCCAGCACAAATGCCAGATATACAGGCGTGTTAACTTTGAAGAAATAGCCGAAAGGATGTTCTCTTTTCCGTCGCAGCCACCGATAGAAGAACACCAGGCAACCAAGCAGAAACCCGGCTACAATGGCAGCTGTAATAGAATGGAAAAAGCCGTGGTGCGAATACCAGAATTTTCCAAAATAAATATCCTTTCCGGAATGCGCCAGTCCGAACCATTTCCCGAAAGTTGCATCGAACTTGCTCCACAGGCTGATGGCGTCGACATCGGGAAAAGCGCCGCCCAACGCCCCGGCTACAAAAATACGTTTCAATGAAACAGGTTTGGGCATCGAAAATCCTGCAATAACAGATCCGACGGCTACACCCGAGACAATATGCGTGAGCAGGTCCATCGTTAATTCCTCTTATCCATTCCCCACATCAACTTGTTTCGCAGCGTGGTGTAGAAAGATGATGATTGAACAACTTTAATTTTGAATGCAGCCCTTCTCAATTCTATTTCTGTTCCATACGGACATTCCACGGAACGCGAATCGAGCGACAGTATAAAATTCCCGTCACGGCCGTCGGTTTTGAGACGAAGCGTTACATCGTCAGGGATAACTAATGGGCGTACATTCAAGTTGTGGGCTGCAATAGGTGAGATGATGAAGTTTTGAGATTCGGGCGCCACAATAGGCCCGCCCACACTCATTGAATAAGCGGACGACCCTGTCGGTGTAGCTACAATCAACCCGTCGGCCCAGTAGGAGTTCAGGAATTCGTTGTTGCTCCATGTGTGAATCGTGATCAAACCCGTTAGTTTTTTCTGGACAACCATATCATTCAGTGCATACGGAAAGTCCCCAAAAGGGTTGCGTTCCATATCTAAGCGGAGCAGGGTACGTTCCTCGATTGGCAATCCGCCTGCCAATAGTTTCCCGACGGATTCCCGCAAATCGGGTTCGGTAATGTTGGCCATGAACCCAAGCCGCCCGATATTGATTCCTACCACAGGGATACCGCTGTCGCGGATAATATGGACTGAATTGAGGAAAGTGCCGTCGCCGCCCACACTCATCAGGAAGCGCGTTCCGGCCGGTAATTCATCGTGTTGTCCGAAAGTCCCCGCTATGCGGTTGACAGGTCCGGGCAACGACACAACAAAATCATGCAAGGGCTGGTACATCAGTACATCAACACCTGCCCGGGCCAATATATCCAGCAAATCGCAGATTACTTGGGCGCTTCTTCCGTTATAGGTTTTACCGTAAATAGCAATCATACGTTCAGATACATCATAAACTGGTCATAGTTATTCTGTAATATATCCTCATTGTGGTCACTGCTTTGATACGAAGCCTTGATGGTATAGTCAAAGCGGAGGAAAGTCTGGATAATGGAGGTTATATCTATCTGGTCGATTTTAAGAGTCACTTCCATTTTCAGGGAATCGGGGGGCGAAGTGACATAACAACTGAGTATTTTTGCATTGTTTTCTTCAACGATACGTGCTATCTCCGAAAGGGAATAATCGTTGGCGTTCAGTTCGAGTACTAGGATACCTCCAGACGTTTTCACTGCTGCCATCTCGCCAAAAGTTTGTATTATTTGCCGCAGGCTGATCACACCCAAATACTTGTGATTTTCGGTAAGTACCGGTACAGCCGTGAGGTTGAGGCGCGACACTATTTCTATCACTTCGTACAAATGTTGGAATTCGTATACGAAAGGACTGAAAAGCCCTGACGGGAGATCACCGACAGGCGTGTCAATCATATTCCGGTCGAAGATATCCACGTCGGATATCAATCCGAGGAAATCGCCATGGCTCACAATTGGTAAATGAGATATACGGAAAGCCTCCATCCAGTGCAATCCTTTGGCTCCGGTGTCGGAGGGATTCAACGGCGCAATAACTTCCGAAATGAGATCTTTAGCAAGCATACCGGGTTTATTTATCTTGCCAAAGATAACGGTTTTATCCGGACTTTTGTTTTTGCCGGAAGATATTGTAAATCAAATACAGGAATGCAAAGACACTACCCAAGGCCTTTGTGTCTTTGCATCTTTGTATGATTCCTCGATTTTCAGAACGAAACTGTTAAATCAACTCCTATCTGGAACGGTAATCCTTTCTGGGCCAGATTTTGTGATTCGGTCTCGAAATAAAATGCCGCATAATTAGTGTTCAAGGTATTTTTTGTCCATACGTTCAGGCCGAAAATACCTTTGGACACACCGGCTTTTAGGTTCAGCAGGCTATAAAAATCCTGGCTAACGTCGTTGGCTTCCGTCCAGTAAATTTTCCCGGCAGCATTGTACTGTGCTTGGATATTGAAACGGTCGATGAAACGGTTGTTACGGAAACCATAATTATATGATCCACAGAGCGAAAAAGTGTTTTGCGGGGCGAACGGGATATAATTTCCCGAATAATCTTCTGTTCCCGTTTTATAATCTTTGAAGGTAGCATGTGAATAGCCATAATTAGCCGATAAAGAAAACCCGTTTAACAAGTGGGCTGTCAACCCCAGATCAAATCCAATACTTTCGGCATGACCGGCGTTTTTCAACAACCGCCCTTGTCCGCTTTCCACAAATTGAGTAATCAACACATCTTTCACATCGACATAGAAAACGGCTGCTTCTGCATAAAGGAAGTCTTTGATCACTTCACCTTTGAATCCCAGTTCGTAATTCCAACTATATTCCGGTTTATAAGAAACAGAATCGGTAATGACGCCGAAGTCGGTATTTCCTCCCGGCATGTATTTATTGATCATAATGTTTTGCACAATATCGGCAAATGATTGTATGTTGTATCCACCTGCTTTGTAGCCTTTTGAGACAGAAAAATAAACATATCGGTTTTTATCGAATTCGTATTTCAAAGCAATCTTCGGCAACAACTCGGTATACGACTTGGAACCGGAACCGGTCAAAGTCGTGTCAGCTACGGCTTTTACGGTAGGTAATCCAGGCCTGTATCGTTGTGTCATATCCATATTCATAGCAATGGAAGTATTGTAATCCAATTTTGTCTTTTCGTAATCCAAACGAATTCCTGCCGTAAGCGACAACCCTTCGATAAAAAGGTTATTATATGTGGATTGATGGAAAAGTGCACCACCATATGCCGGTGTTTTGAAGGTGCCCGGAATAGGTATCTCGTTATCGGTAACTATCATTAACGGAGCTTTGGGATAATCTACCGCAACCTTATCCAAAATCGGCTGCATGATGTTGCTGATGCCCATCTTTCCCATGGTGGTTACCACATCGGTGCGCAAATCGCTGCTGAACCCAAAAGCGCCGAACGACCATTGGTAATTGCCCTGTGTGTTGGACTTGATGGTAAATTCCTGTGTCCAGTTGGTTTCTTTTTGCTTCTGGTTGATGGTGAAAAGAGATTGAGGGCTGTAATCCAAATCCATGTACATATTGTCGTCAAAATGCATGAATCCTGTGGCTGACGTGAAAATAAACCTGTCATTCCTGTATTCCAGGTTGAGGTTACTGCTAACCGTATTACGTGTATATTTGCCGGGATTGTCATAATTGGGTTCTGCAATTTCCCCATCCGTATATTTCCCGTACGGGAAAGCGCCCTGGTCGGAATAATCGTAATTGGCCATCAGCCGGGCTGTCCAATGATTGTTCATCCGCCAGTCTGCACGGATCCGACCACCTGCCGACCGTAACTGGTCAGCGTGCTTCCCGTCGTACTGGTTATCGAAAAAACCATTGTTCCCGTCGTAATATCCGCTCACTGAAACGCCTGCATTTTTTCCGATCTTCTGAGAGACAGAGACATTAGCCCTGAAGAGACCATAATTTCCGCCGGTGAGCGTCACGCGGGTCTGGTTGTAATCAAGTGGCGACCAGGTGTATATATTCACGATGCCACTCATGGCATTACGCCCGTATAATGTTCCTTGTGGTCCCCGGAGTACTTCAATCCGCTGGATGTCCATAAATTCGAAGTTGAAAACCGACTTATCCAGATAGGGCATGTTATCGACATACAGGCCGATGGCTTGCCCGGTACTGCGTTCTCCAATACCGCGGATATATACCGGTGTGGATAATTTGGAGCCATAGTTTGGGACAAAAAAGTTAGGGATCGCGGTACTCAAATCGACAATTGAGATTATTTTCTGTCCATCGATCATCTGGGGAGAAATGAAAGAAATGGAACCCGGGAGTTTTTGGAGCTGATTGGTTTCCTTGGTGGACGACACTACGATTTCTTCCAAAGCTATCTGTTTTGCAATGCTGTCATTGCTTGTTTGGGCCAATGCATGGCCACTCCATAATGTTATGAAAATAATAATATAATATCTGATATGTATCATTGTTGTTAACTTGGTTAATGAGTACAAATGACATGGTCACTTGTAATATATATACGACTTTGTAGGATTACAACAAAAAAGTTGTACCTTGCCCGTTGTTTTTGTAATGCATTTGGTGCAAAAACAACGACTATTCATTAACCAATGATAGGAGGGGGACGAAAAAAAAGTTGGTAATATATTCCTTGTTCAGGTTTTCCGGGTGTGACATCTTGTATGGCATGGCACAAATAGTCATGAATAAAGGCCACATGATCAAAGCGCCACAGGAAACAGAAGTTTCCAGACGAACTGTCGCAACTGTTGTCGTGGTATCGTATGTCATCTCCGGCGTGGAGAAGAATGGTGTGTTGCGAAAACTGATTTGCCGGCTGATCAAAGTTTATGGTGGTCTCAACCGAAATTTCGGCCTCTTGGAAATGATTGGCTGCAAAAACAATCAGATTGGCCACGTAAAAAATGGCCAAAACGACATATAGAGCCAACGATGGAGTAGAGACAATAAACATTGTTGCTTCCGTTTGAATTGGACATGCAAAGGTATATATTAAATATTATACCGGGCAAAAAAAGAGATGTATTCTTCTTGGATTTATAGTATCTGGGTTATAATTAACAGTTTAATATTTGAAAGTTATCAGGGTTGCCAGTTTACGAAAATGGGAAATGGATATAGGTTGTAAAAAATATATCCGGTAAAACGATTCATTAACCAAAAGATTCGGTTCATTTATCAAACACTTACCATGCATTCCAAAATCTTGGTGTAATATTGTTGAAAATTTTAGAGTTCATAAGAAGAACATACATACCGGTGGATTGTTGGAAAATTTGGAGTTCATGAAAAAACGGAAAAACATAAAGCGTCGATTTCAAAGCACATTCTTGTGGTGTGTTTTGGGTATTTCCTGTTTTGCTCAAACTCCACAGGTCGATCATTTACGGGAACGATTGGCACGATATCCAGACAATGATACCGTACGGGCTAATGTCATTATAAAAATAGCCGGAGCGTACAACGAAGTCAATAAAGATAGTATGTTCCATTACTCTAGGCTTTTACTCGATGAAGCCCGGCAGTCGGGCAATTCCTGGCAGATGGCGCAAGCTAATAAGATGATGGGGATGTACTGGCAAAGCATTCAACCCGGCGAATCCATCGAATATCTCAGGCGAGCTTACGAAACATTCAAAGCCGTAAATAATAAGGCTGAAATGGTTACTGTTAACCTTCTCATATCAAGTAGTTTTCATCGAATGGGCGATTATGAGAAACAGTTGTCGCATTTAAAGAAGGCATTACAGGATGTCTTGGAAATCAATAATAAGAAACTTGAAATATCTGTTCTACATAATGTTTCGGAGGCTTATTATTGTTTGAAAAACTACAAACTGGCCGAAGAATATTCTTCCATGGCGTTGCAGGAATCGCGGAGGAACGACGGCTGGATGCTGAATCCCATTATGACGGCGCAGGCAGGGATCGAATATCAGAAAGGCAATTACCAGCGTTCTGTCGAGCTAAGCGAGGTGGTATTGATCCGTGCCCGGGAAAAAAAACAGATACAGATGGAAATAGCTTGCCTGAATAACATTGCCGAATGCCGGATCAAAATTGGACAATACAAGGAAGCAAACCGGATACTCGGCCAGAGCCGCCGGTTAACAAATCCTGAGGAGCATTCGGCGGATTATTATAGGAACCTGCAATTGACCGTTGCTTTGGATTCGGCAACCGGCAACTTTCAACATGCGTTTAAGACCCAGCGGGATATCGAACAATTAATGTCCAGGAAAAATTCACTGGAACAGATTCGTAATGCTTCCAATATAGCTTTGCAAACGGAATTGCAGCGATTAAGCATGCGACTTTCAAACCTTGTATTGATATATCAGGAAAAGGAAAAGCAATCCGCAAAAATGAATGTGTTGATTATTTTCCTTGCAGCGATTATTTTCGGGGGAACAGCGCTTCTTTTCTGGGCAAGGCAATCCCTGAAAAAACTCAATATAGAAAGGGAACGGCTGGTAGAGGCGCAAAAGTTATTGAGTGAGAAAAAGAAAAAAATGTCGGGCAACCGCAATTCGCTGTACCTGAAAAAAGACCTGCTCAAGGAATCTAATGACGACCTGGAGCTGTCGGATCGTTCCAAAACCGAATTATTCAAAACCATATCCCACGATTTGCAAAAGCCATTGGTCGAATTGCAGCAAAAACTGACAGAACTGATGATATCCGATATTGATGAAGCCCAGTTCAGGATGGCGACTTCCGGGTTGAGTAGTTCCGTGGGAAATATGTCGTTATTGCTTGAAAACTTGTTGCTGTGGTCGAAATTCCAGTCGCGTAGCATCAAGGTAAAACCACAATATACTGAAATCATCACATTGATAAACGATGTCATCGGCCAGCAGAAATATAGCGCGGCCGAAAAAAGCGCCGGGTTGATCAATGCACTGGAACATCGGTTGTATGTTTATGCCGATGAAGAACTAATTAAATGTTTGTTGAAAACCATTCTGCAAAACACAATCAAACTATCGGAGTTGGGTGCAACCATCACTATTTTAGGCAACAAAAATCAAAGGGATGGATGGATACAAATTAATTATAAGGGGCACATGGCATTGAAGGATATGTATTTGCAACTGTCGGAGATAAACGATTACGATGCCGAACAATCGGAACTCGGAAAAGCCATCAGCTTGGGATGGATGTTGTGCCGTACACTGGCCGAGGTCAACAACGGTTATTACCGGATCGAGAATGTATCTGACGAATTTTTCGATATCTATTTGTATTTTCCACTGGAAGAACCAGCTTCCAAAAAATCATAAAAACATCAAAATTCTTTTTACTTTTGCATGATATTAATCATCAAGTAAAAAATGGAAAATCTCGACTGGAAAAATTTACCGTTCGGTTACATGAAAACCGACTATAATGTTCGTTGTTACTACAGGAATGGGAAATGGGGCGAACTTGAAGTTTCCTCATCCGAGTACATCATGTTGCACATGGCAGCCACTTCGTTGCATTATGGCCAGGAGGTTTTCGAAGGAATGAAAGCTTACCGGGGCAAAGATGGTAAAATCCGTTTATTCCGTTGCCGCGACAACGCCCGTCGTTTCATTGATTCGGGTACCTACATCCAGATGACGGCGCCTCCGGTCGAACTGTTTGTCGAAGCCATTAAAAAGGCCGTTAAACTCAACGAGCACTTTGTCCCGCCTTACGAATCGGGTGCTACCTTGTATGTCCGTCCATTATTGATTGGTTCCGGTGCCGAAGTTGGCGTCAAGCCATCGAAAGAATACCTGTTCATTGTATTTGTTACGCCCGTGGGACCGTATTTCAAAACCGGGTTTAAACCCGTAGATGTGATGATCACCCGTGACAGCGACCGTGCTGCACCGCTCGGAACTGGACATATCAAATGCGGAGGCAACTATGCTGCCAGTTTGCCCGCTTCTGTCGAAGCACAACAGTTAGGTTATGCTACCAGCTTATACCTCGACGCCAAGGAAAAGAAATATATCGATGAATGCGGTCCGGCCAATTTTTTTGGCATCAAGGATAATACATACATCACACCGGCTTCGCACAGTATATTGCCGTCTATAACCAACAACAGCCTGATGACCTTGGTTAAAGACATGGGACTTATGGTAGAGCGCCGTCCCATTGAAGTGACCGAACTAGAAACTTTTGAAGAAACCGGCGAGTGTGGTACGGCGGCTGTCATTACCCCGGTAGGTAAAATTTTCGATCCGCAAACCAATAAGATATACGATTACGGCAGCGAAGCCGGCCCTATCAGCACCAAACTTTATAACCAACTGCGGGCTATCCAGTATGGCGATGCGCCCGATCCGCATGGCTGGGTAGAGTTTGTGGAGTAGGCTTCAGGCGGCAGACCGTAAGACGTGTAAGATGGTAAGACCGTAAGATTTGAGTTCGTACTTTTTTCTTACGGTCTTACATGTCTTACTATCTTACGGTCTTCTTATTCTCCCTTATTTCCGTTTCCCCCTTTTCCTTTGCGTTGTTTGATGATGTTCTTGTAGTGTGTTATCGCTTGGTTGTGTGCATCTGCAAACTGTTTGTAAGGTGTTTCGCCATACACTTCAATCAATGCATTGACGCGTTTCACGACGCTCTTGTACACCGGTTTCCATTGCACGATGGCCGATTTCATATCACCCGATGCCTTGGCCGATTCGGCAGTGTAGCGTGTATCCTGCACGCGGGCAAAGTCCCGGTTGGCTTGATCCATTAACTGGAAACGGGCTGTGGCGCCGATGCGTTCGATCTGCCCGGCAAAGGGTTGCAGGTTCTCCACCAGGGTGTTGATTTTCGACGTCTCGGTATTGTCGCCTAACCTCGTGGGGTTGGGTATCTTACTGATAATGTCCTGTACCTGCTGCGCCGCCTGGGCTATCTCCGGGTCGTCGTCGACAGACATGGCGCGTACCAACGACACGAACGAAGCATACTTCTTGTCGCGGCGGCTGTCGCTGTCCCTCACTTCGGCCACTTCCGGGCAGCCGGATAGCACATTGAGGCACGAACGCAGGTTCTTTGTAGCCGCCCCGTAAGCAGGAGCCAAGTGTTCGAGTCCGGCGGCAACTTCGGGAGCCGCACCGATCTGGACAACCGTTTCTTCGGCAAACGACACGAGTTCGTCGTTGCGGAATGCACTGAAATCTACTGGATGTGTGATCATGTTCAAGCGTTTTTAAAAATGGATACTATGTTTATTTTGTTTGATGTTGCTTCGATTATCCGTTGAAACAGGCCAAGTTGTCCTGAAGACACTCCTCACTGCCGTTATGTCAGGTCAGGTGGCCCTGATGGGACTACTCACTGCCGCTATGTCAGGTTAGGCAGCCCTGACGGCATTCCTCACTGCTGTTATGTCAGATCAGGCGGCCTTGACGACACTCATCGCTGCCGTTATGTCAGATCAAGCAGCCTTGACGGTACTCCGCGATCCTGAGTGCTGGTTTGTCTTGTATCCAACTGTCATCAATTGCGTCCAAAAACAGGTATTTTATTTTCCAGCATTCCATAACTTCAAAAATCATCAATGATAGCGCCTGCTCAACAATATTTTATTTGGCATCTATCTGCTTTACAGCATATTTAATGGCAATAATGCTACAAAAATCATGCAATAACTAAACAATTTTATGCTTTTTACAAAAAAAAATGCACTTGCCATTTATTGTTGTATACTTGCAATGATATTTTGAATGAGTATTTGTGACGAGAAGCAATAAATTCACTGATAATACCCACAGTTGTGGGTTTACTTTACACTGGGCCTGTTTGATATTTGTATGCTTTGAAATAGTGGAATGTTACACCAGATGTTGCTTCAAAAAATACGAAATAGACTTTTATAAATCAGGTTAAAGGGGCTATGTATCGTTTATAGATGACAATAATCGCAAATATTATTATAGTTATGAGGTGTCAATTTTTCATTTTCTTTCTTCTTGTTTGTGCATGTACGCGAACAGGAGTGCAAAAATCATTTCCAGATGACGGAATAACCATCACTTGCAATTTTGAAGTTAACAAAACAGATATAGCAACTCTGATTGATGGAGCCATTGAATACATTCCACTTGAGACAACTAGGGAATCGATGATTGGGAAAATATCCAATATTCGTTGTGGCCAGAATAAATATTTTATTATGGACGAACAGCAAAAGTCTATTGTTGTCTTTAGCAATAAAGGTAAACATATATCTACAATAAACCGAAAAGGAGGAGGTCCATGCGAATATTATGATTTATACGATATGAGGCTCAACAGGAATAACATGGTCGAAATATTGGGGAACAGCAATCCCGTAACGTTGATCCAGTACGATCAAGATTATTCACAATGCCGGGAATTGCAGACAGAGGATAAAATTTCGGCTAATCAGTTTATGCCAATTGATTCAGGCTATGTGTTTTTACAGGCTATTGGTGCATTCGAGAAAGAAAAACAATATTTCATTTTCATAACGGACGGGAAGGGAAAGATTGAAAAGAAACATTTGCCATCCCATCGCCTGACAGGATATTCCATCAATAATTCTAACAGTTTTTACATGCTGGATGATACGGTCATGTTTTATATGCCGCGGGATAAACACATCTACCAGATAACGAAACAGGGAGGAATGTCGATCCGGTATTCTGTCGATTATGGTAAGTATCATTTACCTGACGAAGTTAATGAACTTTACGAAAGAAATCTTGACCAATATATAGAACAATCGCAAAATTATGCATCGGGGCCAAGCGATATATGCGAGACGCATACATATCTGTATTTTTCATCTATTGCTCCTCATGTGGAAAACAATTGTTTTTAAATGTCGTTTACTTAAGGAATATTTTGGTCAATACCCACTCAATGCTTATCTTTATAGCATAATAATATGGGGCTATCTCCAAAGTATTAACCCAAGAATATCGTGAAAACCTAATAAAAAAAATAGATTATGAGCTCG
>JAVBSH010000109.1:0-4983 GCA_031547085.1 Bacteroidales bacterium | reverse complement strand
GAGCTCATAATCTATTTTTTTTATTAGGTTTTCACGATATTCTTGGGTTAATACTTTGGAGATAGCCCCATATTATTATGCTATAAAGATAAGCATTGAGTGGGTATTGACCAAAATATTCCTTAAGTAAACGACATTTATATATATTATATGGTATTTTAATGATACAAAGATAGTAATAAACTTATATCTTGCCACGAAGGCACCAAGGCACGAAAAAACTTCTTGGTGGTTATTTCACTGGTGTTATTGTAAATGATGGCTTTAACTGATAAATTTTCAAACAACCGGGTAAAATCAAATCTGTCCAACTGTTTTCTGAAAAAAAACTTGTAGGTTTGAGCAATTTTTAAGCATGAAACCGGATGCGTACAACAGCACCTTCTTATCAAAATATTGATACCGTAAATATTACACGTCCCGAAATTGTCGGGTTGGATAATGGCATACCGCTCTACGTCCTGAACGCCGGGACACAGGATATTATCAAAATTACCCTGTTGTTCAATGCCGGAAGTATCTACCAGCCGTCACCGTTGGTGGCTTTTGCAGCGAACAGCATGCTTACGGAAGGCACGGAACGACACACGGCGGCACAAATATCGGAAATGAGCGATTTTTACGGGGTGTACATCACCTGCACCACCGATAAGGATTCAGCAACAGTAACTCTATTGACCCTGCGCAAATACCTGGACGAGATGCTCGCCTTACTGGAGGAAGTTGTCAAACACCCTGCATATCCCGAAGCCGAATTAAAAACGTTTGTCGGGCGGCACAGCCAGCAATTCCTGATTGAACAATCGAAAAGCAGGAATATCGCACACAAATATTTTGTGAAAGCTTTGTTTGGCAACAACCATCCGTATGGTTACGAATTGCAATTAAAGGACTTCCAAAATCTTACGGTAGAACAATTGCAACAATTCCATCAGTATTATTATCACCCCGGCAACTGCAGGATCGTAGCCTCTGGTAATATACACGACAGTGATATCCGTGCTATGAACCAACATTTGGGCAGCAAGACATGGAAATCGACAGCTTTTCCTGCAATGCCTGAATACGTCCTGTCGGGTTCGTCGGAATACAAATGGAAGGTGGACAAACCGGGCTCGGTACAATCATCCCTGCGTATCGGCAAACCGGTATGCAACAAGCAACATGCTGACTTTTCCGGGTTGACGGTTGTCAACACTTTGCTGGGCGGATATTTCGGTTCGCGGTTGATGCGTAACCTGCGCGAAGAAAAGGGATACACTTATGGCATTAGTTCCCTGCTCATATCTTTACGCCAATCCGGGTACATCACCATTGTAACCGATGTGGGAGCAGAGGTTACATGTGAAGCGTTGCAACAGATATACAGTGAGATAGAACGTTTGCAGCAGGAGCTTGTTCCCGAAGAAGAGTTACTTGCAGTGCGTACCCACCTGATGTCCGAAATGCTGCGATCATTCGACGGGCCGTTTGCACAAGCCGAAAGTCTGATCGCATTGCTTGAATATGAACATAATAGCACTTATTATGAGCAATATTTGCAGTGTATCAAAAATATCAATGCAAAAGAAATTCAACAATTATCACAACAATATTTGGATTTGAATCGTATATATGAGATAGTTGTTGGATAAAAAGTTGAAGATATGGATGAGACTCGTTTCATAAAAATATGTATGGTATTGCTGTTGTTTGCCTGGATTTACAGGGATGCATCGGCACAAAACATACCCCCGCCCGACGAACCTGTGCTCGAAAGCGTCAGTGTAAACCCGCAGACCGGACTTGTCACCATTACCTGGTATCCCAAAAGTCCGCCTGTTTCGTCTACATCGACAGACGGTTATGTCATATACTGGCTTCAGACAAAGCCGTCATCGGCAAATCATCCGATCGATACGGTTTGGAACCCGGGTGCACGAAGTTATACGTTCGACCCAGCCATTGTATCGCCCGCTTTGCCGATGCCCGATCCGCGGAAAACGACAGTGCCGTTCACTGTTGCCACAGTACACCGGAAACCGTTGAGCACAAGTACCCGGACGAATGAGGATTACAATGTACAAGTAGTTAATGCGTACGATTCGTGCCGGGCAGAAATCAAGCTGAGTTGGCATCCCTACAAAGGTTGGTATCAAAACCGCGAACCTTACAAACCATTGATCAGTTACCGGATCATGCAAATCCCTGCGGGAGGAGGTGTGCCCCAAGAAGTGAAGATATTATCGGATCAGGATACATCGTATGTAATTACCCGCATTGAGGAGAACAAGCAGTATACTTTTTATATTGAAGCCGAACGGAGCGATGGCCTTAAAGTAACGGGTTACAAGACGGAAAAATTCACCCGGATGCCATTGGCCCCCACATTTGTTGAGGTAGACGGCACACAATATAATGCGCAAGGGTTGGCCGAAATCAGCTTCAAGATAGACCCTGCCGCACAGACATATAGTTATGAATTCCTCGGTTCGAGCAAACCCGATTACTCCTTCGTTTCATTGGGGACTTTTAATATCCACAGCGATACGGTATTGACAGACATTCAATCTCGCGGAAAAACATTTTATTACAAACTTTCGGCATGGCATGTTTGCAAAACCAGGTATACCGCTGAATCGAATGTCGCTACGGCTTTATGGTTGTACCTGAAGCAGGACGACCAGTTGAACACCTTGCAGTGGGACGCATACAAGGACTGGAGCGGTCCGGCAAAGTATGAAGTGCATCGGCAGGTCGGCAGCAATGCAGAAGAGGTAATCGCTACCATCACCGATCCGGATGCAACATTGTACAAGGATGATATGTCGGGCGTGCAGATCGACGGCGATGTATGTTATTGGATTACAGCCGTACCAGTTTCGCCGACTTCGCCCGATCAGCATGCTGTTTCGAACAGCATTTGTATCAAACCCGAAAGCGAGGTATTTATTCCGCAGGCATTTACACCCAATGGCGACGGGAATAACGACGTATACAAGCTTGCCTTTTCGTATCCTCCGCAAGAGTTCCTGTTGATTGTATATGACCGTACCGGCGCTAAAGTTTTCCAAACAAAGGATATCAACGATGGTTGGGATGGACGGTTGAAAAACGGAAAGCCCGCTAACGAAGGAGTGTATTCATATTATATTAAATTCCGGACAGCCAAAGGACGGTTGATCGAAAAGAAAGGTACGTTTGCATTGGTGCTGCCATGAAATGGTATATGTTTTTTAAAATGAAAGGTAAAAGATTTTGTATTTTTGCAATGAATATGCTGCCAAGGGCAGTTACTTGCAATATTAGATATAAAGTCGTATAAATCAAATGACAATGAAAATAGGAATTTTATCATCTGGAGGCGATTGTCCCGGCATCAATGCGACCATACGCGGTGTGGGCAAAGCTGCCATGACCTATGGAATGGAAGTGATCGGCGTACTCGACGGTTTTTCCGGTTTGATGTTCAATGACTATATTCAATTAGACGAACGGAAGCTATCAGGCATCCTGACCTTGGGAGGAACTATCCTAGGTACTTCGCGAGAAAAACCATTCAAGAAGAAGGAAGGCGACCTGATTGCCGATAAACCGCAGATGATTAAGCAGAATTGTGCTAAGATGGGGCTCGACTGTTTGGTTTGTATTGGTGGCAACGGTACACAAAAGACAGCATCGCAATTGTCGGAAATAGGGATCAACGTGGTAGGAATCCCCAAGACCATTGACAATGATGTGTGGGGTACCGACGTTACTTTCGGATTTGATACGGCTGTAAATATTGCTACCGAGGCGATCGACCGCCTGCACTCTACGGCCAACTCGCATAAACGGGTGATGGTGATTGAACTGATGGGACATCATGCCGGTTGGATTGCACTCTATGCAGGCATAGCCGGCGGCGGCGATGTGATCCTGATTCCCGAACTTGATTACAGCATCGACGATGTGAACGATGTGTTGCTGGAACGCTTGCGTAAAGGAAAACCCTATTCGATTGTGGTAGTGGCCGAAGGTATCAAAACCGGGAAAAAAGAAGGTATGCCGGCCGGCGCTTACATTGCCGAACAAATCGAGAAAGAGACCAAGATAGAAACACGTGTTACAGTGCCCGGATATACCCTGCGCGGAGGCAGTCCGTCGCCGCTCGACCGCGTCATTGCTACCCGGATGGGTACGTATGCAGCATCGTTGATCAACAAACATGATTTTGGAAAAATGGTGGCTATTCATCACAATGAAATGACTTCCGTTCCGTTAAAAGAGGTAGGGGGTAAACTCCGCCTGGTGCCACACGACCACTTTCTGATCAAACAGGCAAAACGTGTGGGAACTTTTTTCGGATAATATTTATTTTTAAACATGATAATCGATACAAAAGAAGAAGCCTCGACATTGTGGAAGACCAAATCGGTCGTGATTGTGATTTACGCAGTATTGGTGGTTATTACGGTTATTTTTATCCCTGTTGATAAGACGGTTAAGATGCTTATTTGTGGTGGGTTGTCGGTAATATTCATCGTGTTGTACTGGCTTCAATATAAAATGGAGTATACTTACTTCTATTTTTCGAACAATAACAAGAACCTGGTTTTCAAGTTTTATTCGTTGCGCAACCTGTATGGCAAGCCCAGAACGATTGAGATATCAAAGTTCAGTTTCCTAAAATACGATATTATTCCCGGTTTCTTTAACAAAAAAGATTTGTTGGTGCTGTACCAGAAAACGTCCAAGGGTGTGGCCAAATATCCACCGATATCGTTGACATTGCTCAATAAAAACAAAAAAACGGAATTGAAACGGGCATTATTTGCTGCGTCAAACAGTAATAAGTAGTCGTCTATAAATAATCGCCGTTATTCATTATATTTGTAACAGTCGGAAGGTAATTAATTGACTGTAAACAGATTGATAAGCCTTCGCAAGAAAAACGGCAGTAGATAGGTACAAGAGAAAGTGCTTAGATACACTTAGTTTTTCATGCTTTCAAATAACTCTGTT
>JAVBSH010000010.1:0-26518 GCA_031547085.1 Bacteroidales bacterium | reverse complement strand
GGATTCATTTGAACCAGGGGCGGTGCAAAATCGCCGGTACTCAAGGTTTGGTAGCGGTCGGCTATTTCGTAACGCGGGCAGAGCCACACCTGCGAACCTTCGTGGTTACGGCCGGCAAAGTCGCGCATCAACTCCTCACCCTGGTTGGTACCGGTGGCGCCGTGGGTGAAGGCAAGTAAAAACTCGGCGTCGCCATTGGCCACAGGAGTGAACAGGTAATAATAGTTGGGCAGCTTATCGGCTTTGCCCGGTACATCAATTTCACCGGGTTCGCCATTGCGGAATAAGGTAAGCCCGTAATTATCGATCACGCTTTTAAAGTCGGCTGCCGCTGCGGTATATGCAGCGGTTGCTTCCGTAGCGCCGGGCGTAAATCCGCTGAGTTCCGGCCAACCGAAATTGTTCCAGCATGCCCAATAGAGCTGTACCTTCCCGCGGAGCGCCAATACTCCCGGTTTTGTAAGCCGACCGGTAGCAACAGGTTTCACCGGGATTACATTGAAAGCATGATTCAGGTCCGCCATAATGGAATCCTTCACTTGGGCAATCGGTACACGTTTGATATTCTCCACTTCCGAATTATTGTATATGGTATGCCCGATATAAGGCACATCCCCCCACATGGAAATCAGTTTGAAATAACACAATGCACGGAGCGTACGGGCTTCGGCGATGATGATGTCGAGTGCCCCCACCGATGATGCAGGTACCGTGGAATACATTTTCTTTACATTATCAATCACATAATTTGCCCGGTTAATGCCACCATACAAATAACGGTACATCTTATCGAAGCTGCTTGCGTAAGAAGATGGATTATTGAATGAGCCGCCTTGATATGCATCGCCCAGGCGCAAGTTGTTGCTGGTAACGCTTGTACCGCGACACCTGACCCATTCGCCATGTCCGTCCAAATAATAATCACGGTCGAAACAAGGCCTGATATCGGCATAGGCACCTTGCAAGGCAAGGGTAGCATCATCCGCAGTTTTCCAGAAAACATTCTGGTCTACTTCGGTAGTGGGTTTTTGGTCGAGCAAATCCTTGGTGCACGAAACCGGAAGTAAAAGCATCACGGCAATAAACCCGGCAAGTGACAGTTTTATTATATTTTTCATATTCTTCATATTCATCATATTAGAATCCGATATTAATACCTATTGAGAAAGATTTGACCAACGGGTAAGCGTCGCTGGCATGTCCGCCTGTATTGGAATCGACTGCATCGCCATTCACGCGTCCGCTCCTTTCAGGGTCGAGTCCGCGATAATTGGTAATGGTGGCGATATTTTCACCCGTGGCATAAATGCGAACATTGTCTATACGAAGCACTTCCAACCAGCGTTTGGGCAACGAATAACCCAATTGAATGTTTTTCAACCGCAGGTATGCCATGTTATCCAACCAGAAAGTCGTTTCGGCGCGGTTACCGCTGTCGGTTGCGGTGTTTCCGCCCAAGCGGGGCCATTCACCGTTGCGATTTTCCCACGACCATGGATTTTCCCAATGATCCCAAGTGAATGCGTAACGCAAGCTACCCGGATTCACATTGTTATAATTGTTGATCCAGAATGTTTTTCTTCCGGCGGAGCCCTGCAGCATCACGGCCATGTCAAAACCATTCCACGAAACGCTTGCATTCAGAGCGAAGTTGGTAGTAGGCCGGTCACGCTGCAAATTCGGATAGGCTACTTTATCGTTACTGTCAATCCGTCCGTCGCCGTTCACATCCGTACGGATCAAATCTCCGGGCGATGCGCTTTGCGGCGTACCGTTGTATACATCCTGCCAGGTCTGTGCAATGCCGGTATCTTTGTAGGTAAACACAAAATGGTACGGCATATCGAGGAATACCCATCCCCTGTTCAGGTATTCGTTCCATTTTTCGAGCCGGAGCTTGTTGTATGAAACGTTGGCATTCACCATGTAAGTGAATTGGCCTCTTTTTTCGCGCCATGTAACATTGGCTTCGATACCGCGGTTGCGTAATTCCCCGATATTCCTGCGGGGTGCGTCATAAGCGCCGGTCAGGTGGATGGACATTTCCGACGGACGCAGCATGTTGGTGGTCAACCGGTCGTAATAATCCAGTTCGGCAGTCAGGCGGTTATTGAAAAAGCCCAGGTCCAAACCAAAGTTCAGGACGGCAGTGCTTTCCCAGGTCAGATCCTCATTGGTCATTTTTTTGTTCACTAACCCTTTGGCAATCACATTCCCATTGATCATGTAGTGACTTGCAGCCAACGTGGCCTGCTGCTCATACCTCTTTACACCACTGTTGTTACCCAGCGTACCGTACGATGCACGTAACTTACCCATCGAAAGCCACCCGCCGGTGAGGGGCTTGAGAAATTCTTCCTCGGTAAAACGCCATCCCACAGCTGCAGATGGGAAGAATCCCCATTGGTGGCCGGGCAGGAACTTGGATGAACCGTCGGCGCGGAGGTTGAGTTCCACCAGATACTTGTCGAACGCAGCATAATTCACACGGCCGATGAATGAGCGTAAGCCTTCGGTCTCGGTATTTCCTGCAGTGCCCACCACACTGGTCAGTGCAGCATCTACTTCGTGCAAGGTCGGGTGATAGCGGTCGTCGCGTGAGGTATTTTGTGCGCGGTCATACCAATATTCTTCATTATATGCTGCCATTACGTTAATATCATGGCCGGAAGCAATGGTCACATCATAATTCAACCTACCGTGCAACTGGGTCTTGTATCCTGTGTTGGTAAAGTTTCCCACACCGGCGTTATCCCCTACATAGGTCCTGGATCCATAGGTATTGGTCTGGAAATTGAATGCCCTGTTGGGTGTATTGGCCGTATATCGAAACTGGTTGTAATAATTTAACGAATAATCAATTCGCGCCGTCAAACCTTTCAGGAAAGTCCAGTCGAAGAACATGTTGGCAATAGCCTCCTGCCTGTTTTGCCGGTTCAGGTTATTCACCATGAAGGTATACGGGTTGTAAGCCTGGGCGTCTTCGCCATAAGCCATCACACCGCCATAATAGCCTGTGATACCGTCGTCGGGCGTGAAATCATAATACGGCGTAATACCGGCAATAGCATATTGGAGGTCCATACCACCGGTATTATTCGGATCGTCCGAATCGGTGTACCCGTTGTTCATGTAATAGGTATATTTGGACCAGTTGCCCGAAAACCGAATACCGACATTCATGTTGTGCCTCAATTTATAGTCGTAATTAAAACGGGCATTATAACGGGTAAAATCGTTGTTGATCTGTAATCCGTTTTCGTCCATCAAGCCGATGGATGCAAAAAAGTTAGATTTTTCGTTACTCCCGGATGCCGAAATATTGTAGTTTTGGATCGCTCCATGATCTCGCATAATCCAGTCCCACCAATCGGTATTGGGATATTTCACCGGATCGATCATACTCAATGCAAGCCATTGGTCGATGGTCCCTTTTTTGAACGACTGGTTGGCATCTAAGGTATTCACTGCGGCGCTCCTCTGGTGAAGCGATAGTGCCCGGGCATAGTCGGCCATAAATTCGTATGACTTGGTTGGAACTTCCCATCCGTATGAACCGGAAATGTTGACGGAGGCTTTGTCTGCACCTTTCCCCGACTTGGTCGTGATCAGGATAACGCCGTTTGCGGCACGCGATCCGTAAACCGCAGCAGATGCAGCATCCTTCAGTACCGAAATGCTTTCCACATCATTCATGTTGATACGGTTGATATCCACATCGGGCATGCCGTCGACAACTACCAAAGGCGTGGCGTTGTTAACCGTACCCAACCCGCGGACCACCAGTGTTACGTCGTTTTTCCCGGCCATACCGCTGTTCTGACTTACGGCAAGACCCGGCAGCACACCCTGTAAGCCTGATGACACATTGGACAGCGAACGGCTGGTAAGTGTTTCATCTACCTTTACCGCTGAAACGGCACCCGTCAGGTTAACTTTCTTCTGGGTTCCGTAACCGATTACCACTACTTCGTCTAATTGCTTGGTGTCTTCACTCAGCGAAAGGCTGATATCGCGTTTATCTCCCACAGGAATCTCGGTGGTAACATAGCCTACAAACGAGAACACCAATACAGCATCGGCGCCGGGGACATTGATCGTATACTTGCCGTTGATGTCCGTTACCACGCCGGTGGTAGTTCCTTTTACAAAAATATTAACGCCCGGCAACGGTTCGCCATTGTCTGTTACCGTACCGCTCACTGCAATCCCTTGCTTCGCAAAGGATTTAATAATCACGATATTGCCTTCCATGTATTCCACAGAGACAGGAATGTCGCGAAAAACCTGCTCAAGAATCGACTTAACGTCGGCATTCTGCGCTTCCAGGGTTACTTTTTGATCCTGTACATTGAAGTCGTTACCGTAAAAAAAACGGTAACCACTTTGGGTTTCGATTGTTTTTAGAACCTCCTTGATAGATGTGTTGCGTATGTCACTGCTCAGATTGATATTTTGCGCAAGTCCGTTGGCAAACACGTTCAAGGAAGCAACCAAAATAAGTATGAAAGAAAATTTCACAGCAAGAATAATGGTTTTATTCTTAAAAAAATGATTTTTAGAAATGGTTTTACAATAATTTGTCATAATATTGTCCTTGATTTATTTAATAATCACACACTTCGGGATGTCTCTCGTAACAGTTTCCCGAAAAATCACTCCGGAGACCCCATGCAACGGGGCTTCCTCACTTTTTCATTATTTGGATTAATTCATAGGCAAATTGTTTATTTGATAAATTACTTACATAGTTTCAGATACTAAAATAAAAAGTCGGGCATTGCACCGTTTGGTGCAATGCCCGACTTGTACACGACAATATTTTTGCGTAGATTACGCGCGCGAAGCTCTCTCTCTCTCTCTCTCTCTCTCTCTCTCTCTCTCTCTCTCTCTGCAAGAGGCGTGCCAGAGCCTTTATTTATAAGACTTCCAGAATAAAGTATATAAAGAGAAAGTGCCATTTTTTACTGAACTTTATGTTCGAGTATTAAGATAAACTTACTATATTATTTCGGATTCGCTTTATTCTTCCGTATCTTCCAATCGGTAGTATGAAAATGCACATTGGGATCGGTTGTATCGTTGCATTTTACAATCAATGCGCCTTCCTTTTCCCAGTACGATTTCACGGTGTAGCCTTTCATTGGGCCATCTTCAGCACCACGTACCGTTTCTTCATCAGGATTCACTACCATTTTCAAACCATACGATTCATTGATCATATCCATATCGCCACGGCTGTTGCCGCCAACAATCAGGGGTTTGGCCTTGATGAACGTCTCGATGGTAGTTGCCTTACCATCGTCCTGTGGTATCGGGGGAATGATCTCATCCGTGGTACGTCCATGCGCCACCACACATTTGGCGCCTACCACCTGTGTTACAGGAATACCCAACTCTTCAGCCACAAAGTTTTGGTAAAGCAGTTCGGGCGAAGCAGTTAATATCCATACTTCAAAGCCATATTCTTTCAAATTAGCGATAAATTCCTTCATTTCGGGATACATCTTCCCACGATACGACCTGTAATAACAATTATAGCCCATCAGTTCGATTTCCTCAGGTGTGAGGCCGGCTAAAAAATGTATGCGGTCTTCCACATAACGTTTACCAACGTTATCACCATTCTTGACCATTGCATTGAGAATGGCCAACTTGTCCTTTGCCAATTTGTCTGTACGGCTTTTATACACTTCGTCAGCATACTGGTAAAGGGCTTCGTCGGCAAGATAGTGCGGCACCTGCCCGAACACCGTTCCGTCGCAATCGAACACTGCCACTTTACGGGTCGTCATGATGATGGTGGAATTGAGGAAGCTTTCAATCCTGTCGTTGGTTTCCTGCGGCCAACCCTTAATCTGGCGGTAGGCCTGTGCATCAACACACACATAGCCAGCCAATACAAATGCGATAACAATCAATACTTTTTTCATAAACTTATATCTATATCTTTATCCATACTTGTTTGATAACCCTTTGCTTTATACGTACGTTGTTCCTGACGGTGGGTAAGCGCCATCAGCA
Source organism: Bacteroidales bacterium (assembly GCA_031547085.1). Classification (GTDB taxonomy): domain Bacteria; phylum Bacteroidota; class Bacteroidia; order Bacteroidales; family UBA4181; genus JAIRLS01. Next base: position 20,494 of record JAVBSH010000010.1, on the reverse strand, counting down.
GGATGGCCAACAGGCAACTGGCAATAAGCATTTCGAAACCCGAATCCCATCCAAAAAACTGCACCACCCGCCCCATGACAATGTTTGCCAGGATAGAGGTTCCAAAGAAATACCCGAAAAAACCTGTTAAACCGGCAGAGGTACCTGCTGCATTTTTAGGCGACAAATCTAATGCATGCACACCAATGAGCATTACCGGCCCGTAAATCAGGAATCCAATGGCCACCAACGCAATACTGTCAATCAATTTATTATCAACATTCTTCCAATACACAAAGATCGCTGCCATCACCAAAGCCATGAAGATAATGGTGGTCATGGCGCGTTTACCCTTGAAAATCTTATCGCTCACCCAGCCGCAAAGAATCGTTCCCGGAATAGCCGCCCATTCATACAAGGAATAGGCAAACCCCATCTCTTTGATATTGTAGTGTTTTACTTCCGTGAGATAAGTGGGCGCCCAGTCGAGCACTCCATACCTGACAAAATAGACGAAAGCATTGGCCAAAGCCACAATCCATAATACCCTGTTGGGAAAAACGTATTTAAAGAAAATATCCTTGGTTTTCAGCACGGCTTCCGACTTCTTACTATAGTTAGGCGGATAATCGTCCCTATATTCTTCAATACTTGGCAACCCACACGATTGCGGTGTATCCCTGATGAGAAGGTAAGAGATCAATGCGACTAAAATAGCTATAGCGGCAGGCAACCAGAAAATCCCCAACCGTTGCGACAACCCTTCGGAAAGCCCCAACGAGAGAGCGAAAGTAACACCCCATCCAGTGATTATTCCTACCAATCCACCACCTACGTTGTGCGCCACATTCCAAAACGACATTTTGGTGCCGCGTTCTTTTACCGAAAACCAGTGAGTCATTACCCGTCCGCACGGAGGCCAACCCATCCCGCCAAACCATCCGATGAGGAACTGGAAAAGCGCCATCATAGCTAAGTTGGATACGCCGAATGCCGTTCCCGCCAATATGGTAGCTGCCGATGCCAAGATTAATCCTAATGCAAGGAACTTACGCGCATCGCTACGGTCGGAAATGCCGCCCATGATGAATTTCGAAATTCCGTAAGCTGTGGCATTGAAGGCAAAAGCAAACCCAAGCTCCGCTTTGTCGAAACCCAAAGTTTGCAAATAGGGCATGGCCAGCGAAAAATTTTTTCGGACCAGGTAATATGCCGCGTAGCCGAGAAAAATACCCAGGAACACTTGTAAACGGAGCCGTTTATAATTACCATCGATATCCTCTTTTGGTAACATTTTCCTATGTGGAGGTGGTGCTAACGGATTCTTCATTTATTTTGTTTTAACGGATTACAAATCTGCGATAAAAAATCGCCGCAAAGCTAACCAATATCAATAGATAATATGTTACCCTATGTTTAAGATTAAGTTAATTCTATTGCGACACATCATAATGTGTATTCTTTTGTTATTTCTACATACTCTTCCACTTGTTTTTTCTCCCAGGCTTCATCCCGTCCAAATTCCTGAGCCATGATACGCGCTACCTTTGGCGCCATTTCAAGCGAGGCGCGTGCATCGAGATACAACGCCCTTACGCGGCGTGCCAATACGTCGTCTACAGTCATAGCCATCTCTTCGTGGACAGCCCAGATAACTTCTGCTGTTGTAAAATCGAAACCGGGATGCAACTTTTCGGCATATTGAGGATTTTCGTCCTGCAAAGCCAGAATTTTATCACCGTCGCTTCCATATACATAACGCCAATTACTTCGGTCGGTAGTAGGTTTGTATCCGTGAATCCGCATTTCCTTGGTGACGCATTTCTTATCAGGTAAACCGCATTTTCTGATTCCCAAATCTACAGTTTCCTGTGCCATCTGGCGATAAGTAGTCCATTTACCACCCGTAATGGTGATCAATCCCGAATCGGAAGATATCAATTTATGGCTACGCGAAATTTCTTTCGTTTTCTTTTCATCTGCATTTCGTTTCGGAGCAGCTAAAGGCCTTAAACCGGCAAAAACGCAAAGCACATCTTTCCGCTGCGGTGGCCGGGTGAGGTATGCAGCCGATGTTTTCAACACGAAATCAATCTCTTCTTCCAATGGTTTCGGCTCCAGTACAAACTCCTTCATTGGTGTATCGGTAGTACCGAGAATAACACGGTTATGCCACGGCACACCAAACAATACACGGCCATCGCTGGTTTTTGGAATCATGATAGCATCGTCGCCACCAAGAAACGAACGGTCAACCACCAGGTGTATTCCCTGGCTGGGACGTACTAGCGGAGCTTCTTCCTTGTCATCCATCTGGATAATTTCATCGACAAAGATACCGGTTGCATTTACAATACATTTTCCTTTCAATTCGAAAGTCCCGCCCTCGATTTCGTCATTGACGGTCACACCTGCTACCCGTCCGCCATCTTTCAACAAGCCGGTCACCCTGGCGTAATTCACAATGGTAGCGCCTTTTTCGGTTGCCGTTTGCATCAGGTTGATGGCCAAACGCGAATCATCAAATTGCCCGTCATGATATACCACACCGCCACGCAAGCCTTTTTGTCTGATCTGTGGTACCGCTTTGATTACTTTCGATTTGTTCATCGGGAGCGAACGTCCCAAACCAAGGCTGCCGGCCAACCAGTCGTACATGGTCAGGCCGATGGTGTAGAACGGTTTCTCCCACCACTGGTAGTTGGCAATGATGAACCGTTGGTCTTTTACCAAGTGCGGGGCGTTGCGGCGAAGACGGCCGCGTTCGCGAAGCGCTTCACGAACCAGGGCCACATCTCCTTTTTGCAGGTAACGCACTCCGCCATGTACCAACTTTGTACTCCGGCTCGATGTTGCTTTCGCAAAATCCGATTGTTCCAAAAGAACGGTTTTGAATCCTCTGCTGGCAGCATCAACTGCAATACCCAAACCGGTTGCTCCGCCACCTATGACAATAAAATCCCACTGATTGTTATTTGATTTCAGAAAACCGATATTGCGCTCGCGTATCATTAATGCGAATAATTAGACTGTTTCAAAACTTATTTAAATATTATTCGGCAAATATAGAAAATATAAATAATAAAATCAAAACAAATCGAAAGTTTATTTTTACAATATAATAAAAAGTTAAAATGTTATCTGGCTTAACCAGATAACAATTATGACCAAGAGATGCTGGAATAATATGAGGTTTGAGCCGGAATAATATCGACAATAAACGGATATTTTCATGATATTGTTTTTATCTTTGTTGCGTTTTCATTTTAAAAGAAAATAATATGAATATCGCCCAAAGACATAAAGCTATCCTGAATGAACTGGAAAAAGACGGTTATGTGAAAGTTATTGACCTGAGCGATCGCCTTGATGTTTCGGCAGTGACCATACGTAAGGATTTGAAAGAGCTTGAAAACAGAAAATTGCTTTTCCGCAGTCACGGAAGTGTCAGTTTATTCAGCTCGTTGACCAGCGACCGGCACATCGACGAAAAGGAAAAAATAATGGTGGACGAGAAACTCCATATCGCCGAGGCTGCCAATCAACTGTTGGAACGGAACGACCGGATCATCATCGCTTCGGGCACCACCGTGCTGGCATTCGCCAACAAAATAAGCACCTCCGATCCCTTAACCGTGATCACTCCTTCGGTGAAGGTTTCTTTGAGCCTGTGTTACCGGCAAAACATTGAAGTGATTCAATTGGGCGGTTCTATGCGTAAAAGTTCAGCCTCGGTGATCGGTCCCGAAGCTGAAAATTTCCTGAACGACCTTGCTTGTAACAAATTATTCATCGGCATTGATGGCCTTGATATGGATTTTGGCCTTACAACAAGCAACATCGGCGAAGCGCACCTGAATCAGGTAATGATGCGGGCGGTACAAAAAGTGATCGTGCTAGCCGACTCGTCGAAATTCGGCAAACGCGGCTTCGGAAAAATTTGTAACCTGAATCAGGTTCATCAAATTATTACCGACCAGAATGCACCGGTGAATGCTGTGCAGATTTTGCGGGAAAAGGGAATAGAGGTAACCCTCGTGTAATTCATTTTGACATGGTGAGACAAAGACTGCAAACTTTTAATTATTATTTCGTGTGGGCACATGGAGTAACAATTTCTTATCTGTGTACGCACACGAAATTACAAATTGACAAAAACATATCATTATGAAGAATAGTTTTTACCTGTTGCTTATTTCATTGGTATCCGCCATGGGAGGCCTGTTATTCGGATACGATTGGGTAGTCATCGGAGGCGCTAAACCATTTTACGAAGTTTTCTTCGGGATTACAGGCTCTCCGGCAATGCAGGGCTGGGTTATGGGAAGTGCTATTATAGGCTGTCTGTTCGGTGTAATGGTTTCGGGTAGCTTGGCCGACCGTTACGGGCGCAAACCGCTGATGACAGTGGCTGCTCTCACATTTATCATTTCGGCGATAGGTACGGGTGCAGTCCACAACTTATCGTGGTTCATTTTCTATCGGTTGCTGGGCGGTGTAGGTATCGGCATTGCGTCGAACCTGTCGCCTATGTATATTGCCGAAGTATCACCCTCCAACGTCCGTGGCAGGTTTGTCTCCATCAACCAGCTCACCATTGTGCTGGGCATCTTAGCGGCGCAATTAACCAACTGGCTGATCGCTGACCCGGTAGCTGCCGGTGAAGATATCCTTACTTCGTGGAACGGGCAGTGGGGTTGGCGATGGATGTTTTGGGCCGAAGTGGCGCCTGCCGTGTTGTTTTTTGTCACTATCTTTTTTATTCCCGAAAGTCCACGCTGGTTGGCCAGCAAGTTACGATACGAAAAAGCGGAAACAATACTTTCCCGCATCGGAGGCCGCGATTATGCCCACCGCGAAATGGGTGAAATCAGATCGACCATGCATACTACCAAACAAAAGGCGAAATTCAGAATACTGTTTGAAGGCCGAATGCCGAAAATACTGCTGATTGGTGTGGTGATCGCTGCTTTTCAACAATGGTGCGGCATCAATGTGATCTTCAATTATGCACAGGAAGTATTTGCCGCAGCCGGTTACCAGGTGACCGATATCCTGTTCAATATCGTGATCACGGGGGTCACCAATGTTATTTTCACTTTCGTGGGAATGTATACGGTCGACCGGTTGGGGCGTCGTGCTTTGCTCTTATTTGGTGCTGCCGGACTGGCATTCATTTATGCTATATTGGGGGCGTGCTATTATTTCCATGTAACGGGTATCGTGATGTTATGCTTGGTGGTGCTGGCTATTGCCTGTTATGCCATGACGTTGGCGCCCGTGGTGTGGGTGGTCATTTCTGAAATTTTCCCCACACATATTCGCGGAATGGCAATGGCTGTGGCTACTTTTTCGCTGTGGGCGGCCTGTTTTGTGCTCACATATACCTTCCCGCTGCTCAATAACGGATTGGGATCGTACGGTACTTTCTGGTTGTATGGCATTATTTGTATATTGGGCTTCATATTTATCAAAATCATGTTACCCGAAACAAAAGGAAAATCGTTGGAAGAAATCGAAAAAGAAATAACGTAATGATCTAAATGATTTATAAATGTAGTTTATATAACAAATTGTATTTCTGTATATTGAATATTAAAATCTTATGATTATTTGGTTTAATGCCTAAAAAGGTAAAATAACTCAAAGATATCTGACAATCATTTAAATCTTTGAATATATTAAGACAATGTCGTTTACTTAAGCAAGTTATTATCATTGGCACGAAAACCTGCTGGGTCTCCAAGACCCGGTAGGTTTTATCAAGTAACCATCTAGGCCTACCGGGTCTTGGAGACCCAGCAGGTCAGTGTCGTTAAGTAAACAACAATTGAAATGTAAGCCACTATCTATGATAAAGAAAATATTTTCCATATTATCCGCCTTGTTCCTGTGGCTTTCCATATCTATTTCTGCACAGGAATTCATCCCGCTTGACGGTATCTGGCGATTTAGCCTTGACAGTGAGAATGCTGGTTTGTCCGGGAATTGGCAAAACATGCAACTCAAGGGCAACATCCGGTTACCCGGAACTACCGACGAGGCCAGCTATGGAGAAAAGACTTCCGGTTCGGACTTTGGTATTCTTACACGGGCATATAAACACTATGGTCCGGCTTGGTATCAACGTGATATTGATATTCCCGCCCAATGGAAAGACAAACGGGTGTTCTTGGAAATGGAACGGGTGATGTGGGAATCGAAAGTATTTGTCGATGGTAAAGTGATTTCCTCCTGCGACGCTTTGAATTCACCTCATTTGCACGACCTGGGTTTTCTTGCTCCCGGCAAGCATTCCCTCACTGTACGCATCAACAATGATATGATCCATAATATTGGTGACAAGGGGCATGCTTATACCGAGTATACACAAAGTATCTGGAATGGAGCAGTCGGGCGTATCCAATTATTAGCCCGTAACCAGATACGGTTTTCCAAGCCGCAGGTTTCCACTCATATACAACCTTGCTCATTGCAGGTTACTGATACCATTATGAATGAACTGGGGAAAAAAATGGTTGATGTCTGTTTTGAACTGACTGATCCGGACAATGGGATGATGGTGTATACCCACACAGAAAAACGATCATTGATGAAAGGGAAGAATGTATTATCGTTTTCGGCAACAATGCCACAGCACATGAAGCTATGGGACGATGTTACCCCTCATCTTTACCGGATGAAAGTTACCATTACCGAACGCGGTAAAACGGTAGACTGGGCAGAAATGGAGATCGGGTTCCGTGAAATAGGCACTACTGCTTCAAAAATCACTATTAATGGTAAACCTGTCTTCTTGAGGGGCAACTTGGATTGTGTCCATTTCCCGCTCACCGGTTATCCATCGTGCAAGGTATCCGATTGGGAACGTATTTTCCGCATCTATAAAGATTACGGATTGAATCATGTGCGTTTTCATTCATGGTGTCCGCCCGAAGCTGCTTTCATTGCTGCTGACCGTGTTGGTATTTTCATTCAGGCCGAAGCTGTATGGATCGATTGGTGGATGACAAATCCCCCGGCTGACCGTCCCGACATGGTGACGAAGGGATATCCGGCGGGGTTGGGTAAGAATCCTTCGGCCGACACTTTCATACAGAAAGAATTGGCGCATATGGTGGCAAATTATGGCAATCATCCGTCGTTTGCGATGATGTGCATTGGCAACGAACTGGGAAATTCGGATTTTGATGTGATGCAACAATGGCTGGAGCCTTACAAGGCTAACGATCCGCGGCGGCTGTACTCGGTATCATCGGCCCGCCGGATCACGCCATTAGACCAATACATGGTGACTCATTATATCGACGGGCGAGGTGCAACCCGCGGAATCAATGGCGGAGCGCGAACCGACTGGGATTTCGAGGAAGTATATTCCAAGGTTGACATTCCGGTAATTGCCCACGAGATCGGTCAATGGCCGGTTTATCCTGCTTGGGACGAAATCAAGAAGTATACCGGCGTATTAAAAGCCCGTAACTTGGAGGAATTCCATCATCAAGCGGGAAAGAACCGGATCGAAGCGCAGAATGAAGATTTTGTGGTGGCATCCGGTGCATTGAACCAGATCATGTACAAATATGAAATAGAATCTTTTTTGCGTACACCTTCATGTGCCGGCATCCAGCTTCTAAGCATGCAGGATTACCAAGGCCAGGGCGAAGCGTTGATCGGCTGGCTCGATGTGTTTTACGACAGTAAGGGTATTACCACCCCCGAACGATTCCGTTGCCATCATGACACAACGGTGACTTTGCTTCGCATGCCAAAGTTTATATGGGAAAGTACCGAGACCTTCGAAGCCGGTATACAATTAGCCCATTACGGACGTACCGATCTTGCCGATGGTTTATACTGGACGGTAAAAGATTCCCGAAGCAATATTATTGCGCAGGGAACTGTCGCTCCAACAACATATCCCGCCGGAAGCTCATTGTCTGCCGGAAAAATCTCGTGCAGTCTTGCATCGGTAGGCAAAGCCAGTAAACTCACTGTAGAAGTCGGTTTACAAAGCAGCCCTGTGAAGAATCATTGGAATATATGGGTCTATCCGCCTGCCGATACCACAAAAACAAATCCCGGCAAGGTATATGTGACCGACCGTTTCGACGAGGTTTGCCGCAAGCATCTGGAGAATGGGAGCAGCGTTCTGTTACAGGCATCTGCGTTAGGGAAAGAAGCCGGCTATGATGCCATCAGTTTTTACCCGCTCTACTGGTCGTTAACCTTTTTCCCCGGTCAGGGAAAAAACTCCATCGGATTATTGGTGGACGACAAGCATCCGCTTTTTTCCCGATTCCCCACAGATATGCATAGCGACTGGCAATGGCAGCATATCTACAAGGATGCCCGCGCCTTTTTCATCAACGATGTTCCCGAAAGTTACAAACCTATGGTGCAACCGGTCGACGATTTCCACCGGAATAATAAGCTGGGGGCCATCTTTGAGTGGAAGGCAGGGAAAGGTAAATTGCTTGTATGCGGGTTCGATATTTCAGATGATAATAATCCGGTAGCCCGTCAACTCAAGGAAAGCATGCTGCACTACATGAATTCTGCCGACTTCAACCCGGTTTACGAAAAGGACCTGACTTCGCTTGAAAAAATGTTCTCCCGCACTGAACCTGTAACAAGCGGGATACCTAAGGAGTTTGGCAATGCCCTGTTGTATGTGGAATGTGGGGTTAACCTGTCCGAAAAGGAACAGAGCAAGCCTTGGAACCTGACGTTCGACCGTTCGGAGATGCGGAAAAATACCAATTATGCTGTCCATTGCGATGGCGTGTGGAAAGATGGTCAAGGCATAGCATGGCATGGCAAGAAAATCACTCTCGACATTGACTGTCCGCAAGGGTTTATAGGCTCGTTATATGTGTTTTTCCACGACTGGAACAATCTGGGACGTGAAGGTGCTATCCGTTTCGAAGGACGTGACTATGCCTTGGGACGGCATCAGGATGGGCTTTGGGTGAAACTGCATGTGATGCGCGAAGACTCCAACGACGGCAAATTACAGTTGGAGGTCAAAGCGAATAAAGGACCTAATCTGATGATTTCGAAAGTGGTGCTGCTGGAAGAATAGAATTATTATATCAAACTTTAGTGATGAAGACAAAATAATTTATACATTTGACAGGATTAACATGATTTACAAGATTATTCGCATCTTGTAAATCATGTTAATCCTGTCAAAAAAAGATGAGAATATTATTTTGTTATCATTCCTTATCAATAAATGTCGTTATGAAAATCAAATTTTTATTTACGCTTGCGGGATTTGTTGCAACCTTATCTGTAACAGCCCAAAATGAGGCCATCAAAATTGGTAGTGATGGTAAGAGTTGGGACATTACCACCCGTTCAGTTGTCTATCGTTTGGCAGTGTCATCAGGCAACAATGTGAATACTGTGTATTTTGGGAATAAATTGTTGCAGGAAAGCCCGGCCAGGGAGATGGGGCCGGAGATTCCGGTACGTGGAGGCTATGTGTCGGCAACACCTGTGCTCGAAGTTATTTTCCCCGATGGTGTCCGGGATATCGAACTTGAGTATAAGGCATCCGAAGTAGCCACCATAGATGGATATCCTGTTTTGAAAATCGTTCAACGCGACAAATATTATCCATTGGAAGTTTTTTCTTACATCCGTGTATTGCCTGAATATGACATGATTGAAAAATGGATGGAAGTGGCTAATACCGGAAAGAAGGGTTCCATCAAAGTAGAAAACCTGCAATCCGGGTCGGTGTTCCTACCCAAAGATGCTTATGAATTGACGCATTATTCAGGAGTATGGGGTCGTGAATTTACAGCCCAGACCACCAAACTGACACAAGGAACAAAAACAATACAGGTAAAGGATTTTAAATCGTATGGTTCATCGTCATTCATGATACGTCCCGAAGGTGAAAATGACAAATATTCAGGAAAAACCTGGTTCGGTTCATTATGTTACAGCGGAAACTGGCGTGTCGATTTCGAAAAGTCCTTCAACGGGAATGTCCAGATCACGGGCGGAATGAATTTCTGGGATCAGGAAATAAACCTGAAACCGGGACAATCGTTTGCCTCGCCGCACATGTTGTTCGGCTATACTGAACGTAGCGCCGAAGGAGTGACCATGCGCCTGACATCATATATCCGCGAGAAATTGTTGCCGGCCTCGCACCGCGACCGGTTGCGCCCGGTGTTGTACAACAGTTGGTATGCCACCACTTTCAATGTCAATGAAGAACACCAGTTAGCTTTAGCAAAAGTGGCTAAAGAACTTGGTGTGGAAATGTTTGTGATCGACGACGGCTGGTTCAAAGGCCGGATAGATGACAAGGCCGGATTGGGTGACTGGACCGTTGATAGAAACAAATTTCCCAACGGATTAAAACCGATGATCGAAAAGATTAATGCAATGGGACTTGATTTTGGTATCTGGATTGAACCCGAAATGGTGAATCCCAACAGCGATCTTTACCGGGCGCATCCCGACTGGGCATTTCATTTTCCGAACCGCCAGCGGCACGAAGGGCGCAACCAGTTGATACTTAATTTGGCAAGAGAAGATGTGTATCAATACCTCTACAAATGTTTTCATCAATTACTGAGCGAGAATAATATCAAATTTATCAAATGGGATATGAACAAGCATTTAACTGATCCCGGCTTTATGTCGGCACCGGTTGATGAACAAAGGGCGGTTAGGGTGAAATATGTGGAAAACCTTTACCGTTTGATCGAATCGTTGCGTAAGGACTTTCCCGAAGTGTGGTTTGAGAACTGTTCGAGCGGCGGCGGACGTACCGACCTGGCCATGTTCTCGCGTTTCGATTTCAATTGGGCTAGTGACAATACCGATTCGGTCGACCGTATTTTCATACAAGACTCCTACCTGACGCTTTTCCCGGCAAGTACCATGATTTCGTGGGTGACGCATGAGGATTGGCATGGACTGAATCCCTCGCTGGAATTCAAATTCGATGTATGCATGGCTGGTGTGTTGGGTGTAGGATACGACATTACAAAATGGGATGAGACACAAAAGGAAATTGCAAAAAAGAAGATCGCACAGTACAAGACCATCAGGGAGGTAGTGCAGAAAGGCGATGTGTACAGGATTGTTTCACCCTACGAAGAAAACCGGAGCATACTCCAATATACGGCTAAAGATAAGAGGAGTTCGGCGGTTTTTGTGTATAACCTGGCCGAATATCCTGCCAATACCATCATTGAGACACAACGTGCCCCGTTGGTAAAGCTACGCGGGTTACTGCCTGATGCCCGGTATCAGATTGACGGTATCAAAGAAACCTATTCGGGAAAATACCTGATGGAAATAGGGATTGGCTTTCCATTATGGGGAGCATTTAAAAGTAAGATATTTGAAATAAAAGCAGTTGAATAACAAATTGATTGGAAATTTTGCATATATAAAATGATTAATTTATGAAAACAGATAAATTCAAAGTGTTGACCGCGATATGTTTTTTTATCATGTGCATTTCAATGTATGGACAGGGAAGCGATGTCGTGTTGAAATCGCCTGATGGTGCATTGAAGATAACTTTCCGGACAAATGATTCGAAACTGGTATACGAGGTCAGTTTCAATGACAAACCGCTATTGAATCCTTCCGCACTGGGTCTGGAATTACAAAACAACCGGGTGCTGGGCGAGAGTGTAGAGATCATTCGATCTATTCCCTCCGAAGGAGAAGACAATTATCGGCTGATTACCGGACGGACAAGCGCTGTGAAAGAGCGGTATAATGCCGTAATGTTGGAGGTATTGGAAAAACGTGGCGCCGGTCGCAGGATGAACATCGAAGCGCGTGCCTACAACGATGCGGTGGCGTTCCGTTACATTGTGCCCGAACAAAAAGCTATAACGGAATACCGTCTGAAAAATGAAAAAACGGAATTCAGGTTGGCAAAAGATGCCATGACCTACGCTTTGGTATTGCCGAATTTCAAATCGGGTTACGAAAGCGAATTCCACAAAGTTCCAGCCACCGGATTGGCGAATCAGGGCGGTGTTGCCAGTAAATACCTTGTGGGATTGCCCTTGTTGATGGAAATGCCCGGCGTCGGCTGGATGGCTATTTCCGAAGCCGATCTGGAAGATAATTCGGCGATGTACCTGATGAATACTTCGGGTTCGTGGACGGGATATTGGTTCGATGCTGTGGTATCGCCCAGCCGAATTGATCCCGAAGTGGCTGTGGTCGGTTTTCTTCCGCACAAGACCGCTTGGCGGGTAATCATGGTAGCCAAAGAGCCTACTCATTTCATTGAAGCTAATACACTCACCAACCTGAATCCCGAATGCAGAATCACGGACACATCGTGGATCAAGTCTGGTAAATCGGCTTGGGACTGGTGGAACGGAAGCTTGGACAAGGACGGCAACAAGGCCTACACCACTGAAAACATGAAATATTACGTGGATTTTGCTGCCGAATCCGGATTGGAATTCATGACCATTGATGCAGGTTGGAACACTGGTGACATCACTCAATGTCGCGACAATATGAATGTTCCTGAAGTAGTGGCATATGCAAAAACGAAAGGTGTTAAAGTTTTCATCTGGCTTTATGCCGGACACGTATGGAACCAGATGGACGAAGCGTTTCCGTTGTATGAAAAATGGGGCGTGGCCGGTATGAAAATTGACTTCGTGGAACGTGATGATCAGGCTGCTATCGACTGGTATTACCGGGTGGCTGACAAGGCGGCAAAACACCGGTTGCTGGTTGATTTTCACGGATGTACCAAGCCGTGGGGCCTGCAACGAACCTACCCGAATGTAGTCGGTTACGAGGCGATCCTCGGTATGGAACAGTCAAAAGCCGGCGGACGGGATAATCCCGGCAATCACTTAATGATCCCATTTACCCGGATGATCGGTGGTCTCACCGACTATACGCCCGGAGGTTTCAATAATGTGACACCCGGAGAATTCGTTCCACAGATGGATCGTCCGATGGTGATGGGAACACGCGCACATCACTTAGCCATGTATGTGGTATACGAATCACCTTTCCAGATGGTTTCGGATTGGCCCGAAACATACCGGAAGGAGGCTGCTTCATTTGAATTCATCAAGAAAGTGCCGGCTTCGTGGGATAAAACAAAAGTATTGAACGGTTCTCCGGGCGAATATATCACCATCGCCCGTAAAAAAGACAATGATTGGTATCTCGGCGCTATGACCGGTTGGAATAGCCGGAATGATGAAATATCTTTGGATTTTCTGGAAAATGGGAATTATATTGCCGAAATCTATGCCGACACCCCGGATTCAGGCCAATTTCCCACAAAAATCAATATCAAGTCAATGAAAGTGAATTCGCGCAGCAGGTTGAAGATTAATATGGCGCCGGCTGGCGGAATGGCGGTTCATTTCAGGAAGGAAAAATAAGAGCCTGTAAATAGGTGCTAAAGTGAAATCGGTTTTCGGATTTTCAGAAAAGGCTTTCCTTTAACGCGGCGGAGTCTGGAGACTCCGCCGAACAACGGTCTCGAAGCCCCAGCAATTTAGTACCAAAGGCAATAGTTTGCTTAAGTACAACTTATTGCCTCTTCTTATATGAGTAATACCACCATGTATCGCCGAATTGTTTTTCCAATTCTTTGCCATTTCCTTTACTTACCAAATCGTTAAAACTACGAAAACGGATTTCGTTGATTTTATCGATAGGGAAGTTGCTAATGTTGATCTTTCCCATATTAGCCATCACAAGTAATACTTCCTGATAGGCTTGGGGTATTCTTTCCGGCGAAGGCGGATAACAGGCATCATACAGTTTCAGGAACTTGACAGGGTCGTTTTTCAACAACAGGCAGCATGACATATAATCGAGCGCCAAACGGTTTTGGGGATTATTGTCGTAATATCTGGCCATATCGGAAATTGGTTCACGTCCGCCAATATAGAACTCTATCGGTTGGACAGGATCCTTCTTTTTTTCTACGACCGGTGCTTTCCGTTGTCGTTTTGACCATGAACGGTACATCAAGGTGCATTCCAATATGTCGAAATATTTCCGGGCTACGCGGTCGTATCCGTTATCCCTGTTCCAGACAGCCAACCGTACCAACGTGTGGTAATCCATTCCTTTCTGGCGCAGGATATATGCATCGAATATCCAGCGGATGGCCTCATTCAGTATACCGATGTGGGAATAAAACTCACTGCCATGGCTCAGGTTGAAATGATCGCCCGAGTGAACTAAAAACAAGCCATACTCATCCGTTTGGGGATACTGGAACATTTTTTGCGACAAATCACCTTTCATGGCCAGAGCCAAGTTAGCAAAATAAGCAGTGTGCTGATCGGGATTTTTAACTCCTTCACTTATTTTCAACACCTTATCCCAATCATACCGTATCGTTGCCACACTCATCCCGAATTTTTGTTCTTCCGTGCGGTGGTATGTTTTCGAAAACAAATAATACCCGTAACCCAGTAGTGCAAGGATATTGATAGCAAAAACAGTTTTACCTGCTGCAATAGCGGATAACCGGTTCGTACCGATGATTTTTACCATCAGGATACAAAAGGGGACAAACACAAGCAACAAATAGGGAACATATTTTATGCCGTCAACCAACGGATAGGTCAATATTTCAAATAATCCATCGCTGGGTTGCAGATAAACCTTTTGCCACAAATACGGCAGAAAGGTGGCTGCAACCGGCCACAACGGCGTACAAAACCTCCAGGCATCTTTGGCATAGAATAGCTCAAAAAGCGTACAAGCCACATATAAACTACATGTTGCCGCTGCCCCGGAGAAAAGATATACGGGGATGATCATTAATGTGAATAACAAACGACGAAGCAGAGTATTCGACATACTCATGTACAGGAGTGTGAGTGCAAACGGACAGATGAACGACAATGCATCGCCCGGAGTAAAACGGTGATCGCATTGTAACGCCAGCCACAACAATGCCGGGAGTGTAGCCACCGGCAATATGTTACCCTTAACCCCTATTTTTATCAGGATGCGTTTGGTTACAACAAGCAATGTCGCAAACAACAGGGTTTGTATCAAAGCGCCTGCCCACCGATCGATGTAGAACTGCGCGAGAAAATTACCGCAATACATAGCCCAACCTTCCGGCCGAAGCGCATATTGTCCCCAGTAATCAGACGTATACAGGAACAAGCTTGACTGTTCCGTAAACAGGGTATGATACGGATAAAGGATTGCCCAGAAGACAAATACCAAAAAACAAAGCAAATAGTCGATGATTGAATTTATTTTCATGACCATGCTAATTTTCGTGGATGATTTCTTTCAGGCTGGTAATTGGTCCATCCAGCGTACGGCTGATCTCATAAGGATCCAATTCCACCCGGCCTTTCACAAACTCCGGGATATTGTACGATTTTAACAACCGGGTATGATGATCCGGATACTTTTGAGGCAAAAGAAAAGGCTTGTGTATCCGGCCCGACGCATCAAAGTAAGCGAAAAACGGACGGGTATACAACCCATCGATCCTGCGACTGCTGAACACAATCCACCGGCCGTTCGACGACCACGAGTGATAACTGTCTGCATCATCGCTGTTAGCAACCCGTATATCAACAGTTGTGCCATTGCGAAGATTGAGCATTTCCAAGTCGGCTTCTTTGTGCCATATCGGGAAAGTGGCATACGCCGAAGCGGTATACAAAAGGTATTGTCCATCGGGCGATATCCTGGGAAAAGAAATGCTCTTACCGGATGTCGCCGGGTTGATTATTGTGTCGATTCGTTCTCCCATACAACCTGTTGCGGCATCAAATTCTACCCGGCACAACCCGTACTTCAGTTGTTCGCTTTCGAAAGGTACATTTTTTTTATCGGCAAAGCAATAATATAGCCACTGACCGTCAGGCGACCAGGCCGGAAATGTCTCCCACTCGTCTTTGGTAGTAAAACGGGCATCGCGAAGCATCGTATTATTTTTAACATCCCAGATCACCAGGTCTGATTCCAGGTCGTACACTTCGATTTTTTTGCCGGGCAAGGTATGAAAGGCTTGCCGGGTGGTATTTGCCGAAAATGCGATATAATCGCCCGACGGATGCCACATCGGGTAGGTTCCGGCCGCCGGAGCATGTTCTGTTTGGGTATTGACCCGTTGTTGCCGGCCACCGGCAAACAGGAAAGTACCGCCATTTTTTTCGCCGCGGGAGTGAAACATCATCCTTTCGGGATTGTAGTTGTGGAACGAATGGCAATTGACACAACCTCTGTTTGTCAACTTATTGATGATAATGGCCGATTCGTCGAATGTGGACAGATCACGCTGGTAAATGCCCATCTGGTCCCATAGCTCGTAACCCGGCTCTATCAATCGATAGGCGATATAAGGGTCAATGGAATCGGACGCCACGTGAATATTGAACGGCTGGTAGGTATACCACCGGCCTGCACGTTTGGCGGAAACCTGTACTTGCAGGTCGGTTCCAATCATCCGGTGCAACAACTCGTGCCAGGCGCCTACAGGAATATCAATACTCCGCCGGCCTTTGCACTTCAACAAGGTTTGATCGAGTTGCACGAAACGGACTTCTATTTTTTCACAACTGTCTTCCAAAGCGAAATTCAGCGGGGCAATGTTTACCGGAATAGTGACGCCCGCATAATCCGGAAAAATACCGGGAAGCCTGTTGATCCGTTCAGCAGATCCGGTATTTTCGCTGCATCCGCATAAGCCATACACAATCAGTAGGGAAATGAATATTATCGGCAAGGAGATGTATCTGTTCATGATGATCAGGGTTGTGTGCGATATATTTTGCTATTTTACTACAGTGCAATATTAACTCATTATCACCTATTTTACAATGATTTTTTGACAAATTTTGTTTTATAATTGACGTACAATATCCGGGTTTTTACTCCAATGGATTGCTCACCGTTGGTAGCTTGGTTGTATTTTGCAAGTTTGCCTTTTCAATATCCACTTCCTCGAGTACGATTGCATCGGGGCTGATGATAGATACCGGAATACCGCCTGCGATCATATTCAGTACGATACTGCCCGATGATGTACCAACGGCTCGTTTCAGGTGACTCATACCGATCTTCGAAACCACACCTGCCCGTACCAACTGTTCACTACCATCGGAAACCATGACTTTATAGAGTGAGGAGTAACGCCCGGATGGTAAGTTACGAACAATGTAGGCATAATCCAAACCCTCCTTTTTTGCTGCTGCCAGCAATTTGGTTTTCAATGCATCACGCGATAGCCCGCTTGAAGTGCTGATGGTTAACACACCCGGAGATACCCTTGTAGAGATACCTTGTGGCTGGTATGCATAAATCCTGTTGCCGGTGGGTGTCTTAATCTTTTTAGTTGGTACACGGTCGCACATCAGGGCGCGTAACATACCATTTTCCACCAACAATAGCTCGTCGGCCGGAGTAACGCCTTCGGCATCGGTTTCGTATGAGCCTATAAGTGTTTGCCCGTTGTAGGTTTTCTGATGTGGAACACATTTCACGATAATGTCTGTGGAAAGAATCCTCCGGTTCAGGCGGTCTTCCATCTGTCGTTGTATACCGCCGCTTTTCAATGGAGTACGGTAAGCAACCAGTCCTGTACGGGCAGCCAGCAATTCCGAAGCCATCTCCGAGGCGACAATCGAACCTTCGAGCATCATCGGGCCGGTATAGCTCTCATCCATCACTGGCGCTTGTGTGAGCGCAATGATGTTTGCCGCCATCGCATCAATATCTTTCAACATCGCATTGATGTCGGGAAGATCGGATTCCGACAGTCCGTAATATGCCAAACGGTCACTGATCTCTTCACCATCCGCCAATTTTGTGTAGGCATTGATCGCCACCACAATCAGCCTTGACGGGTGGTGCAGTTTGGTGTCTTCCGAATTGACATTATAGATATCTCCTGAATAAATCTCAATGCCGACATTTGACCCATATATCCTAGGATACTTCTTAAACACAGCCGAACAATCACGCGCCACTTTCTCCCAATAGTCTTTATTGTAAACAATTGTTTTGTGTGTGCCGGAATAATTAGTCGCAGGCAATGCTGTGAAGTCCGTCAACTCAAGCACTTCCGCCGGAAGGTTCAGTTGTTTGATGGAGGCCATCTTATTGCTGTATTCCTCAACGGCTGCTTTATAAGCATTATCGGAAAGCAGCCACAGGCGGCGGCGAATCTCATCATAATTATCATCCAAAGGCGCCATATCACTGCGTCCACCCGAACGATAGTCTGTGTTCGACAAGTTGATGTTTGCCAATTGGTAATTACCTACCAACACCTGTGCCGACATGCTGCTTACCGGAAATTCATTCACACCGGTAATTGCCCCCATGGTAGCCTGCACTTGGAATAATTTACCTTCCTGCATTGCATATTGTACAAAAAAAGGCTTTTTCATCCCTTTGATGAATAGGCTGTCCATATTCCGCTGCAACTCATCACTCATGGCCTTAAAAACCACCTGATTCCGATCCGGTTGTGCTTTTATAGCCACCGGAAGCAATATCAAACAGAAAAATAATGATATGGCTATGTATTTGTTATTCAAAACCGTGTATGTATGTTGTATCACAATTCTTACCTATATAAATGAAAACTTCCGCCAAATGGTCCCACTGTTGAGTTTTTATCATATTTGGTAGCCGGCTCATCCCATCCGGTGGCTTTAATCACATAAAAATAGACACCTTCGGCAGCTTCTTTACCCGAATTCTGGATACGTCCATCCCAACCCTGCCAATTACGGAGATCACTACCTTTAAAATGATATACAAGTTTTCCTGCCCTGGTATAAATCCAAATCTCGAACTGGCGGATAGAAAGATTGTATGGCTTGAAATGATCATTCATACCGTCACCATTGGGTGTAAAAACATTGGCTGTTTCCAGGGCCGGCTTTGCCACTATTATTTTAGGTGAAGACATGGAATCGCGACAACCCCACATACTCGTAACAAACAACATGGCTGTATATCCTGACGGGTTAGGCGTGTAATAAGTATGCTTGACGGTATCGGGTGGTAATTTTTCCAAATCGTACGCGATACTATCGCCATCGCCGAAGCGCCACAGGTATTCAATCGCATTAAGTGATTTGCTGATGAACTTTACCAAGACAGGCGCCGAAGTAGGTTCGATTTCCGGCAATATGGGAGCCGACATGTCAGCTTTCGGAATAATCGTTTCATACAGGATGTCGTCTTTTTGTTCCACCCCAAACAAATCATATCCCCTGAAATAATAACGTGTATCTTCGGGTAGCGGGTTATAATCGCGGAAATATTGCTGACTGCCTTGTTTGGCAGGGAATGGAATTGCCGTTTCCGCACCGCTGCTGCTCGCTTTGAAGGTAAAGGAGAGTTTATTGTCCAACATTCCCCGTTGCAGGGAAACCGGATTGTAATATGTAAATGAAGATTGCACCACAGGCGTGGCTGGATCAGTAAGGAAGTCAGTATGGGTACAATATTTATACGGATACATCACTTCACCATTAGCATCCTTGTATAATTTCAGATTGAAACCGGGATTCATATACAACCATGCAACAAATGAATCACGTGGAGCAACTTCACCTGTGGGTGTTACTGAAACCTTGTAACCACCCTGGCTCAACGTGTCTGTCGATGTTGACATTGCATTCGTGACTTCTGCAAAAGCAACTTTATCAAAATTCGGGGTGGAAGCCTTGTAGTTGAAACGATACCATTTGAAAGTACATTCTACGGGATCGATCATAACCGTGAAGCTACCCTTAGGCTCGGGTTTAATATCCTCCTTTTTACTACCACCAGGAATAACGGTTACGGTAACAGTATAAGCTCCATCGTTATTCTTCACCGTATCCACAGTACACGTGATCGTCTTGTTCGAGACAAAACTGTTGGTTATTTTTATTTCATATTTACCGGCCCGGAGTGTATCGATGCTGCAATGCGTGGCATTTGTAAAAGTTTTGTAGGCAGAGAAACTTGTAGCTCCGGGTTTCTGCCATGCCCAGGCAATGGTTGAAGGAGGCCGGTATTCCAATGAAAGATTACCTTTCTTCTTTTGTGGAACCTGATTGAAAACAAAAATGGTATCATTGGTATTATGTACATTGGTGTAGGATGTAAGGGCATAACCGTCGGTATTGCGGGCTGTCAACTGTCCCATCACATGGGATGCCAGTCCACATGACACCATTAATATGATACATGACAAACGAAGAACTGCAATCAAAATTTTCATTAAAAGCGATGAATCTCTTACAAATGATTGAAACGACAAATGTATTTAAAAAATCATCAATAGAGCCTAAAAATGGAGGTAAAAATATTTTGATGGAAGATATTTAGACTTCCTGAACTGAATCGAACAACGCATTTTAATAGAGATTATGTCAAATTAATTTTATATCTGCGCGCACCTGCGTACCTTTGTATCATGAAATATCGAGACTGGCAAACCAAGCCCGGTCGCTTTTTAGCGATGACCGGTTATACGGTGGATGAGTTCAATGAGCTG
>JAVBSH010000039.1:0-21903 GCA_031547085.1 Bacteroidales bacterium | reverse complement strand
CGCTGGGTGCCGTTCTCGCTATGCCCGTTTTTGGACAAATCCGAACTTTGGCAATAAATACACGTGATTACTGATAAATGTTCCATAACTAATTTTTTGCGTAAAGATAATCAATGCAACGGATTTGATACATGACCAATTTGTTTAACTAAAAAATTAAAAAAAAATGAAAACAATCACAAAAAATGGAATTGAAGAATTGCGTAATGATTTTCCAGTGCTTACACTTGCCATGATGGAATCTATTTTAGGTGGAGGAGACGAAAACAAGTGTGTTTTGAATGCTATTTTCACTGCAAGTAATTGTGGGGGATGGGGTTATTCTCAGACTGAGATAGAGAATGAAGCTCTTCATTATCTTACTAGTTCATGTGGTATGAGCGAAGAAGCTGCTAGAGATCAAATAAATAATAAGGGGTTAACATCAGATCAATCAAAAGGACTGATTGAGAGGATGTTTACCACTGCTGTCAGTGGGTCATATAACACTGATGGATGCAATATTGTTGCATTTGCTACAGAAAAGGATAGTCATGGTAATACAACAGATGCACATGCAGGTCAGCTGTATATGATAGATAATGAAAATAATACAGCTGTTATCAAGGACTCAAACGGAGGAATGTTTGTAGTAAATATGAGTGACATTATATTTTCTTATAAAATTCCAGAAGCGCCCGCTAATCAAGGTTGTGGATCAGGCGATTGCGGGTCAGGCGATTGTGGATCAGGTGGTAGCGGATCAGGTAGCGGCTGGTAGTTAATATCAATGTATTGAGAAAAAACATTTATTTTCTCATATAGTGGAGTTTTCAATATCAAATGTAGCACGGGCTGGTAAAGTCGTTGCTATATTTGATATTGTTGGAATTACTGGAAAAATACAGATCAATAATTGAGTCCCCCTTCCGATTACCCTATTTTGATGATTTTACTCTTTTCACAGACCTTGTAAGAGGGATAAAAAAGCTTTTGAGTGATTCATAATTGTAATCGTTTATTTTTCCTAAAAATAGAAAACTATTTATTTTAATGATATTCCAGAATCTGTAAATTGCTTTATTCATCAAGACAATAACTCATTCCCTCCAAAGGAATATGATGTTGAAGTTGCTTTTTTGGAAGGTCTTTCAACAAAAAGAATATCGTTACATCCTTCTGATGCCGTTAAAATTGCTTGGGTACATCTTGATCTATATACATCACATTGGACACGATCGGTATATTTTGATATTAATGAAGAAACATTATGTTATAATATGATGGATGAAATCATATTTGTTTCACAAACAGCCATGCAACAATTTTGTCGTTTATTCCCAATGGTTACTACAAGGAAGCAAGTTATATATAATCTGTTTGACAAAAAAAATATCATATTAAAATCCAAATTAACCAGAGCAGGCATTAAAAAGGAAAAACTAACATTATGCACTATTGGCCGTCTTGAGCACGTAAAAGGTCATGGTCGGTTAATATCTATTATTGATAGATTAAAAAAGGATGGTCTGGATTTTCAACTTTGGATAATAGGAGAAGGTTCTCAAGAGATTGTTATTAAAGGTCTTATATCTAAGTATAATCTGGAAAATGTCGTTTTTTTATTAGGATTCATAAAAAATCCCTATCCATTGTTAAAATCTTCGGATATTTTTATTTCTGTTTCTAAAGTTGAAGGGCTCCCTCTTGTTATTGGTGAGGCTATGTGTTTAGGTAAACCCATTGTGGCAACAAAAGTTTCAGGGGTAATTGATATGCTCAATCATGGTAAATATGGAATGTTGGTTGATATGGATGATGATTCGATTTACAATGGATTAAAAGAAATGATAACCAACGAATCATTAAGAACAATGTACGCAAAGAAAGCTTTAGCAGGAATAAAAACAGACATTTTCAATATTCAAAAAAACATCAGGAAAATCAATAATTTGTTGTATCATTCATTAACAGAAAAGAAAACTCCTATACAACAAATTGCTCAAAATCTCATTTTTGACAATGCTATGAATAATGATATAGGTATAATTTATGGGAAAATGGGAAAAGCAATCTTTTTTTTCCATTATTATCAATATACAGCTAACGAAATATATGAAAATTATGCTGTTCAGTTGATCGAAGAAATCAAACGAAAGATTAATAGAAAGACTTCAGTATATTATGAATGTGGTTTAGCCGGTATCGGTGTTGGGTTTGAGTATTTAGCACAAAATCTATTTATTATTAATAATACAAACGACTTACTTGCTGATTTCGATACGCTAATATATGGAGCAATGTTTGATGATCCTTGTCAAAATTTTAATATATCTAACGGATTTATGGGATTGGCTCGTTATTGGATGTATCGGTTGCAAAACAAAAATAACGCTATATCATGCAAAGAAGAATTAATCATAAAAGCCTTAGATCATGTTTTTTCTGTTATTAACTCTTTAATTTTAAGTGAAATGCATAATAATGAATTAATTAACATCTATAGATTTTTATTTGATATGAAACACTTTCCTCGTTATATTCCTCATATAGAAGAGTTTTTTGAAAAAAAGGATTTAGGACATTATATAGGGAATGTTTTTTCAAAATTCTCATATTTAGATGATTCATCAGTCAGCACATTTATTAAGGAACAATTAAATTTAAAATATTTTGATACACCAATTGATTCCCAGCCTCCAAAGGTAGAGATCAATATTGATAGGAAGCCATTTTTGATAAATGGTATCATTTCTGAAGGTTTGTATTATTTATCTTCACAAGATAATAACTTCCAATGGATTAATTTATTGTGATAATAAATAATTGTTTTCAAATTTTAATTAATTTAGATTTAACATTACAAGTTCCACGAAAGGTTCGTTTTATGCATTTGTCTTAAGCTGCCATTACAGGACGATCATTAGATTTATAATCGACGATTTTATGACTATTGTTTCATTCCTAAAATCTACAACCAATGATTTTAGAATCGTTACTCAGCACCTAAAATCTATAACTGATGATTTTATGTTCTTGATGCTATTCCTAAAATCTACAGCCGAAGGCCTTATAAATCCTAAAACCGGTATTCAATCCCCACCGCAGCTGCCTGACTGGTGCGTTCGTATGTTTGGGTGTAAGGTTGGTTGTTGGCCATGCCTTTAACGGACGGCGAATCATACCATGAATACATGCCGCCAACGTTTAACGTCAAACGGCTGCTGAAATGATAAGCAGCGCCTAATCCCAAAGTGAAGTTATCCATATTCTGGGTAATATCATTTTGCCATGCATCGGACACGCTCACATCACTCCACTGGCATCCGGCGCTGAATATCAGTCCGCCGGCTACTTTCCATTCCAACCCGGCCATATATTCGTTGGTGCCACGGTCTATCAGGTCCTGCCGTTGCACAATATAACCCCCGTTAGCCTTGGTTGCATCAGGTACCCAACTTTCGAGGGTTGCCTGTGGCTCGAAATGATGCAGGTACGTAACAGAAAATTTTACAGCCGGTACAATATCATAACTTCCACCGATCGACAGCAGTGCCGGTACATCTGAACGTAGTTCCAACCCGTCGGGATACATATTCATGGCGTTCTGCTTTGTGTCGTTCGTTAGAGCGATTTTGGTCCTGAATTCATATTTTACAGCTAAGTTCAAGCTATTTACATTGAAATGAAGTCCGAGAATAGGGGCAATGCCGCTACCTTTCTGTTTCGCATCAAGCGTTTGATCGGAAGTAGCTGCTGCCTCGATCGGTTTTCCAATAGTCGTAAAGAATGTGGGGGCTGGAATCATATCACCATTGGGATTACCCGGATATTTCGGATTAATTTCAATATCCTTTGCGTATCCTTCATAACTGTTACGGGCGAACGACATCCGCAAACCGCCGAAAATACCAACCATATCATAAAGGTTATACGTAGCCCCAGTTTGTACGCCATAGGCAACAGATGTGCCCTTCATCATCGATTGCATGGAATATGCAGTGGTCGGTATTCCTGATGCACTTAATGATCCGGGTATCTGGGAAACACTTGTTTCCAACATAGGCAGGCCATCGCTAAATTTGACACTACCACCGCCGGCCGGAGGATTGAAACCTAACGAAAAAGCCCAATTACCGGTTTTGTATGCAGCATATACGCCCGGGAATACAGGGACGTACAGTTTGCCTATAAATTCCGGGTTATTTAACGTCGGCAAGTCATTGATCAAGGTGCGCTTCATCCAGATCATCTGGCTGTTGAGTGAGAGCGTAAATCCTTGGTCGATAGCCATCAATCCCGCGGGATTGTAATATACAGCATCGCCCGAAGTGGATGCGCCCCGGGCCAACATACGGATGTAAGCTGCGCTTTGGTTACTGTTGGTGACTAATCCACCGGCTTTTACCGGCATTGAAATACATGGCAGGATGCCAAGAAATAAAAGAATTTTTTTCATGATAGTTTTTTTTGGTTAATGATCATTAATTGTTCCTCAATGCATGAGGTGATTTTAGATTTTATCAAATGGCAGGCAACCTTAATTTCCGGGTTTAGGCTTGTCTTTTCTGGAAAAAGGATTCTTGCGGGGTGAAGTGCCTTTGGTTCCTTCACTACTCGAACTGGTTTTTACCTTTTTGCTTTTTCCCGACATGTTGCCACCACCACCTTGTTGGTAATCAGATGCACTTTGCTTTTTTCCAGATTTTCCTTCCTGATAGGATCCGCCACCGCCTTGCTGGGCATCAGAAGCACGCGCTTTGCTTTTCGATTTACCTTCTTGGTACGAACCACCGCCACCATGTTGCATATCCGAAGGACTGGCTTTTCCGGTCGGGTTTCCTTCTTTATAGGTGCCACCGCCGCCATGTTGTATATTGTCCGGATCAGGTTTTGTAAATTTCCTTTCTTTGGTTTTGAAACTCGATATACGGCGTTCTTCGTTGTTCTTTTCAGCTTTCTTGCGGGTTGCAGCCATGCGTTTCTTAACCTCCTTGGCCCGCCGTTTTTCAATCTTTTCTATATCATCCTTGGGACGGAACCAACGAACCAGAAAAAATTCCTTCTTTGTACTGTATTTTTGGTTGGATTCCTTCATGTGTTCATCCATGCGGTCGCGGGTTTCTTGTGTTTGGAATGCACGGTGCCGGGTAATACCGTCTTTGCGGTTTTTTTCAGCTTCCTTTTTTGCCGTTTCTTCTTGTTGGCGCTGTTTTTCCTCTGCCTTTTTTACCTCCTTGCTTTTCCAACTATCCCCACCATATTTCTTCTCATGCTTTTCTATTTGCCTCATGCTGGCCGACTTTTTCGATCCGCCGCACGATGGAACCACAACGGATACAGCCACAACCAACATGGTGTAGAATAATACCCTATGGAAATATTTCAAAAACAGATATAAGTATTTGATGAATCCGGAATACATGAATACATTTAATGTATTATTTTACGATTTCCGTTGAAAATGGTTACAAAAACAAGATACGTCACAACCATACAAGATGGAACGTATAAATTGTCCCGCGACTGCACATACATATCCTTTCGGGGAAGTTCAATATTTCCTGTTTAATATTTCACTGGCAATCACAGCTTGGCGGATGTCAAATTTGAAATTTATGGTAGCTTGTTCCGGTTCATCGTCTTGAAGAGTGGAGGAAAATGCCTCTTTTTCGGATTGATCCATAGTCTGGCTTATCCTTACCGGTTGATAATAATCTTTTTTGGTTGGTTCGGGAATAACTTCCAACGATTGCGCTTCTTCAGGATATTTGGCTGTCTCCTTTTCTCGTTGTTCGGGCACCTGCAACATCCTTTTCACCATCTCTTCCAAAGTTTGAGGTGGCGATGGCCGCCCTGCGGGTTCATCTTCTACATCTTCGAAATCGTCATAAGGGCGGTTCGGTTGAGGAGGGCGTGGATTATCTTGTTGTTGCTTCTTAGCTTTTATAAATTTTTCCAAACCTCCGGCAAGCATCAAAATAGCAAAAATGATGATATACAGGAAATCGCCTATGTCAGCTTTAAACATCCGGTTCCGGTTCTGATTAAATTAATATGGATAAAATGGATCGTACATACTGCTGCGGTTACCGTTCGAATAGCCAACCCGTGCGCCGACCGTGATATTTGGAGTAATCTTGTAATCCACTCCAAAATGCATGGCCTCACTCGGCATACGGTATGGCGTTGATTTCCGCATTGGGCTGGGAGTCATATCTTTCATCACCGACCCGTTGATGCTCCAACGTTCATTCAACAGGTACACGCCTTCGGCAAAAACATAAGTGCCGGTAGCCGTCCGTTGGGGCGACAATTCGGATTTCATCTGTGAAGGCAACAGACTGTATTGAACTACACCGATGCCTGCATTGACAAATAGCCGGGGAGTAGCTTGAAAACTCAATTTCGGCGCTATATAAAACGCCGATCCGTAATGCGGAGTAAACATGACTCCGGTGCTTATCGAAGTCCCCGCATAACGAGGCTTGAATTTTGGCGCCTGAACAACCTGCTGTTGTTCGTCCGCCTGTGCCCAGAGCACAACGAAAAAACAGGCGCATGCCAATGTCAAGATTAACTTTTTCATGTCGTACAACTTTATAACCTGTTGCATTTCATATCGTTTAATTAATATATCTGATGACCTGCTGGGTTTTTAAAACCCGGGTAGGTCTTACAACAAGCAACCATCAAAACCTATCGGGTTTTAAAAACCCAGCAGGTTAGAGTTTTCGTCTTTATGCGCCGCCTACCGGTTTGGGCGGAGTATTGCCCGGTTTGGCAATGGATTCACGCATATTAGTATCGGACTCGATGTTCTTCATCCGGTAATAATCCATGATTCCAAGGTTTCCGTTACGGAATGCTTCAGCCATCGCCAATGGAACTTCGGCTTCGGCTTCGGTTACCTTGGCGCGGGCCTCGTGTATCTTAGCCTTGTTTTCCTGTTCAAGTGCAACAGCCATGGCACGACGTTCTTCGGCACGGGCCTGGGCAATGTTCTTATCGGCGTGTGCTTGATCCATTTGCAATTGGGCACCGATATTTTTTCCGACATCCACGTCTGCGATGTCAATGGATAATATCTCAAAAGCCGTGCCGGAATCCAAACCTTTGTTAAGCACTACTTTGGATATCGAATCCGGATTTTCGAGTACTTTTTTATGCGATTCGGCTGAACCGATAGATGATACGATACCTTCGCCGACGCGGGCAAGGATAGTTTCTTCGCCGGCACCACCGACTAATTGCTTGATGTTGGCACGAACCGTTACACGGGCTTTGGCGATGAGCTGGATACCGTCTTTGGCAACGGCAGCAACCGGTGGCGTATTGATCACCTTCGGATTAACCGACATCTGTACGGCTTCGAATACATCACGACCCGCAAGGTCGATGGCTGTGGCTGCCTTGAAGTCAAGGGGAATATTAGCTTTATCAGCCGAAATCAATGCGTTGACTACTCGTTGCACATGACCTCCGGCCAAATAGTGGGCTTCCAACTGGTCGGCGCTCAGGTTTAACCCTGCCTTCTTCGAGTTGATCATGGCAATGACAATGACTGATGGCGGAACTTTACGCCAACGCATTAGGATCAGTTGCAACAACGATATTTTTACCTGCGTGAGGATACACTGGAACCAGAGGTTCAAGGGGACAAAGTAGAGGATGATCCACAAAAAGATGATCCCTACAACTAAAATAATGGCGTATAAACCAATTCCTTCCATAAATGAATAATGATTGTGATATTAAGATTGTTTGATTTCCTGTACAACAATGGTAGATTCGTTCACCTGAACTATTTCCACCTCTTTATTTTCGTCGATTAACCCGAATTCGGATTTACCTTCTACAATTTTATTATGAATGAGAACTTTGCCGATAGGAGCCAAGCGGGATACTGTCATTCCTTTGTCTCCCAATTTGATATCATTTGTATCTACTACATTTACCTTGCTGTCGATTTCGGAATGCAGGGATAAGCGATCCCATGTTTTCGCCCGCAAGGCATATATTAAAAAGACAATGAATAATATACTGGTTGCTATCAGCGAATATGTACCTGCTGTAGAACCAAAACTTTTGAACGTAAGAAAAACGCCGCAACCTATTAACAAAACGCCGGCAATACCGGCTACCGTAATGCCGGGCAACACAACTACTTCCACTACAATAAGTGCAAGACCAACAACAATCAGGATAATGACCAATGCAACCGACATATCTTAATCAATAGTGGCACTCAGCCCTTTATCAGTTAACTTATCCTTCATAGGATGCAAATCGTTATATGTGCCGTTCTTCACATCACATTTTCCTTTATGATGTACAATATAGGCGCATTGTTCTGCCTGATATGCATCATGATTGCATATATCAATCAATGAAGTAATGACATAATCAAAGGTGTGAACATCATCGTTGTGCAATATCAAATGGCGTACATCTTCCGACACGGTTCCTACCGCATCATCAGATTCCGGGTTCTGCTTAATCTGCTCCTGGGTGCTCATAACTTTTGGTTCTTAATAAATGCAAAGTTACATTTTTTTACGAATATGACAACATGATCAGATTTTTCCTTCAAGACTCAAAAATTTTTGCAATCTGATATAATATATGTGTGGTGGAATATTGACTAAAAGAGGTAGGTGATACCTGTAAACACCCCGAACGCATAAGGATTGCTGGTGGTTTGATTGTTGGTAGTGTATGGTTGGAGATAATATTTGAACGAGGGTTCGATGTCGATCAACAGATTCCTGCCCATCTGGTAGCTGAGTCCTAACCCGAAGGTACTACTGTAATTTATTGGTCTGGCTTTCAGCAAGGTGCCTTCCTTTACCACATCGGTTCCATTGTCCATGAATACATTATTATCAATCAGTATATTAGTACTCATGCCGCCCAACAGATAAAAATTCAACCTTCTATCTATAATGCTATATCTCAGTATTAAAGGAATCTCTAAATAATCAATCCGTTCTATCAGGCTGTATTGTGTAGGAACAACGGCTTTGGCCGCCGATACGGAATTGTTGGAAGCTGCTTGCGATTCGGCGTTGAAGAAGTTGGCATAAGGGTCATTAACATCAGCTTTCATGTTGGATGCTACGATGACACTACCCGAAGATGTCCTGACAAAATTCTTTGTGTATGAATTGTTGGAACTAACGGCTGCATACATGCTGCTGACAGGCGACACACTATTGATGGTTTGTCCCATTTGCGAATAATATACACCCGTTTGTACACTGAGGCGTCCTACTACCCGGTAAGCGACGCTTAGGCCGCCTGAATAAGCCAATAACCCACTTTCAGCTTCGTCAAAATCGGATTTTTTCATGCCTGACGGTACACCTGTAATAGCACGGTAAGAATACACTGGCGCAATTTGTCCTGCGATTTTCCAACGGTTTTGGGATTGCTGCTTTTGTGATGAATATTCTTCCGGGTCCACAAAAGTAATTTCGTCATATACGGGAAGATTATTCTGGGCTGTAGCGACAGTAGATTCTTTTGCGTTCATGTTTTCGGACAACCGGAGGGCTTTACTCTTGGCTATGAGTTCCAACCGGTTCGTTTTCAATGGTTGCATTTTGATGATCTCATCCCACGAATTAGTGTAAACAATTGTATTGGAGCGTGTCGCTGCTATATCAACTTGATCGGCAGCGATTGCCGTAGCAGTTGAACGGCTATCCGTGGCTGGTAGCGAAGTAGCTGCAACTTGAACTGTCGTTGTTTGTTCGGGCTTTTGAATGGGTTCAGGCGCTATAGTTTCAGCAATTGTTATATCAGGAACAGCTTCTACCTGCGGTTGTGCAATCTGGCGAGGCCTTGATGTGCGGTTTGTTGCCTGTGGTGCTGATGGCTCTATGGTTTTAACAGATATCTGCGGCGGATGTTGTCCTTCCGGTGGTTGTTGTTGCTTCCCTTGCTGATCCACTTGAATGGCGGCAATTTTGTCGCTTGGTTTTTCTTGAGTCTGCAAATATATCACCGATGCAGTTACACTCAGTAGTAATGCGAGCGACGCTGCGCCAAGCCAAAACCGGCGTGTTATCCGGGTACGACGATTCAACTCGCCCTCAATGCGATGCCACCCGTCCTCGGGAGGAGCCGTCTCCATATTTCCCAATTTACGGGCGAATAAATCGTCTATGTACTCGTCGTTTATTTGCATTGCTTCTTATAAGACACTGAATCTATCTTGTCATTTATTTGTTTTTGCAGGATACTGCGTGCACGTAACAGGTTCGAGCGAGATGTGCCTTCCGCTATACCTAACTTTTCACCAATATCCTTATGCGACAAACCATCTATTACATATAAATTAAATACTATCTTATATTGTTGGGGCAACTCATCAATCATGGCCAACAATTCGGTTTCCGATAGTTGATATGCTTCCCATTCATCTTCCGCTTCGGGCGTGATAAAATGAGGATCGACATTCTCCAGTTCAGTCACCGTTTGCATTTTAGCATTATTGCGATACCGCTCCAATGCATGGTTCACAAAGATACGGCGTGCCCAGCCTTCGAAACTTCCGGCATTTTGGAACTGTCCGATCTTTGTGAAAACAGTCACAAAACCATCGTGCAACACATCCCTTGCTTCCTCATAATTGGCGCAATAACGTAGACAAACAGCAAACATCTTACCTGCAAGCAGGTTATATACAGACTCTTGTGCCTTTCTGTCACCACGCTTGCAACGCCTAATTATATCAGAAAAAAGGTCTGCCAATGGTTTATTTCTTTAATGATCACTCCAATACAGTGAACAATAAAAGTTACTCACATGTTCTAAAAATAGAGCATACCATGTACCTTTTATTATTAGATGCAATATTACGAATTTGTTGCGTCAAAAGAATCAAATTTTTTATAAAAAAATCATAAAAATTACGTATTTTTGTATAAATATTTTTCGAAGAAGCAGAATAAAATATAAATATCTAATAATCACGATTATAATATCATCAACAATCTAAAGAACATGGAAGACCACAAGATAATTGTTGCGTATGATTTTCAGGAATTGTCGGAAGCTGCGCTGAAACAGGCCTATGACTTGGCGCGTTTTGTACACAGCGGCATATTATTGGTTCTGGTGATGAATGACGACTTGCTGATGTTGTCGGATGTATTCAAAAACGAACATTCGGACAACATGAAAAAGAAAATTACTGATGTGATGCAACGGGAAATAGCCGATCAATTGAAAAAAGTGGCAGACCGGGCATCGACAGAGTCGGGTGTTCCGGTTAGTTACCGCATCGAGACAGGCAAAATCTACGAACGTATATTGGACATTGCCAAAGAGAATCAACCCCGCTTTATTGTGATGGGGCGTACATCCAAAGAATCAAGCAGTACACGTTTCGGATCGAATGCCATGCATGTTGTCGAAGAGTCGATTTGCCCGGTGATCATCATGCCTACTGTGGAATGCGACACCACATTTAAAAATATTGTTTTACCGATTGACTTGACCAAACAGACCCGCGAAGAGGTTTTCAATGCCATATCGTTCGGTCTGTTTTTCGATGCTACCATTCACCTTGTGTCTGTGGTGATGGGTGGAATTTCGGAGCGTAAAAGCCGTATCTTCAAAAAAATGCAGGGTATGAAAAAAATGATTGAAGAGAACGGTGTTGAATGCACTGATAAGTTATTCAAGAAAAGTCATCATGCTATTCATGAAGTGATTTTAGACTATACCAAGGAGATTAACGCCGATTCACTGATGATTATGACTCATCAGGAAATCAGCACTTCCGATAAATATATCGGTGCCGTGGCGCACCAGATCATCAACGATTCGCCAATATCTGTCATTTCGCTGACTTCGGCAGCATCCATGAACAAACAGAATGAGAAGTCGGCTTATTGGTTTAGTAAACTATTCACGACAAAGTAATTGATTGCCGGTTTCATACTCGGATAGTAACTTGTATTTTGTTGACGTGCATCTCCATCAGGGGTGCACGTTTTTTATGATATATTTTTGATGTTTTATGATGCTCTTGTTTATTTTTGTGTTTACTTTTGGAAAAATCTGAAAAGTAAGGAACAATGACAAAATAACATTCTCTTTTTTGACATGATTAACATGATTTACAAGGTGCAAATAATCTTGTAAATCATGTTAATCATGTCAAATGTATAAATAATTTTAAATTTACAAATAATCATTTCATTATGAAAAATATAGCAACTCTTTTTTGCCTGTTGATTTGTACAATCTCCTTTGGACAAATAGCTATGAACCAAGTGGGATTCTACCCCAAGGCTCCCAAACAAGCCATTGTTGAGAATGTGATCGGGATTACCGGGTTCAGTATTGTTACCGGCGACAAAGGCAAAGTGGTATACCGGGGCAAACTGGGCGAACCAAAACAGTCGAAAAACTCATCGTTGACCACCCGGATGGCCGATTTTTCGTCATTCGAAACATCCGGGACCTACCGTTTGGTGGCCGGTAGTTACGAGTCTGCGCCTTTTATCATTGCGGTCAATGTCCATGAACCAGTGGCCAAGGCATTGCTCAAATCATATTATTACACCCGTGCTTCTATGCCCTTGTATGAACAATATGCAGGCAAGTGGTCGCGGCCGGCAGGTCATCCCGATACAGCCGTGTTGATACATCCATCGGCGGCTACTGGCCAGCGCCCTTCCGGGACGGTAATCCGCTCGCCCGGTGGTTGGTACGATGCCGGCGATTATAACAAATACATTGTTAATTGCGGTATTACCATGGGGACGTTACTGTCGGCCTATGAAGATTTTCCACAATATTTTGCCCGGCTCGGACTAAACATTCCCGAAAGCGGTAATGGGGTACCTGACATTCTCAACGAAACAGCCTATAATCTGCGTTGGATGCTCACCATGCAAGATCCCGGAGATGGCGGCGTGTACCATAAATGTACCAATGCCTCGTTTGACGGGATGGTGATGCCCGGTGTTACAAAAGCGCCCCGGTATGTAGTACAGAAAGGAACGGCAGCTACGCTCGGCTTTGTAGCTGTTATGGCACAATCGGTCAGGGTGTACAAGGCTTTTTCTTCGGTGTATCCCGGGTTGGCCGATAGTTGCTTGCTGGCAGCCTGGAAGGCATGGCAATGGGCGCAGCATAATCCAAGTGTGGAATACAATCAGGACGGAATGAACAAACGTTACCAGCCTGCGATTACTACCGGCGCATATGGTGACAGACGCTTCGGTGATGAATGGTTCTGGGCAGCTTCCGAAATGTATGTGACTACATCTGAACCTGTATATAAAACAGTGGTGTCGGAATATACCATTGACCGTCCATCACTTCCTTCATGGGGCGATGTGTACATGTTGGGCGTATATACATTGTTGCGCAAGGACACGAAGAATATGGCCAACCAACTACGCCCGGTGGTGATACAAATGGCCGACCGGTATCTTGAAAACATTTCCGGTAATGCGTTTGGCGTAGTGATGGGAGAACAACGATCTGATTTTGTGTGGGGAAGTAATGGCGTAGCGGCCAATCAAGGAATATTGTTGATACAGGCATATTTGCTGACCAAGGATAAAAAGTATCTGGGCGCAGCTTTGACCAATGTCGATTATTTATTGGGGCGTAATGCTACTGGTTACTGCTTTGTGACAGGATTTGGTGCACGACAGGTGATGCATCCGCACCACCGGCCATCCGAAGCCGACGGTATTGCTGATCCTGTGCCCGGTTTGCTCGCAGGAGGGCCTAACCCGGGAATGCAAGACAAATGCCAGTATGAATATACCGATCCTGAACGGACTTATACCGACAATGTTTGCTCGTATGCATCCAACGAAACAGCAATCAATTGGAATGCAGCAGCGGTTTATTTGCTGAATGCGATTGAAGCGTTGGAGTGAATTTCAAAAGTAGGCTAATACTGCATGAATGATTTTGCCACAAATTCCATCACCAACGGCAGTTCCATGCGCCAATAACTCCAGGTATGTCCTCCATCCTTTACCCGGTATTCATGGGGGATTTCATTTTTGCGAAAAGCAATGTGCATCATGCTATTACCTTCGTACAAGAAATCGTCGTCGCCACAACTGATGTACCAGCGAATGGATTTGAACTTTTTCAGGTCATCGGGCGATGCATTTTTGATCATACCCTCGATGCTGTGGCGGTTGAAATAGTCCTCAACCTGTTTGTCAGTGAGGCCAGCCAACCCATTATTGTTTCCCATTCTTTGCTTGAACTGCTCCATATCCCAATTTCCGGTGGCTGCGCTCAACGGAGCGGCGGCGGCAAACATGTCGGGTTGGTGCAGCGCGTAAAAAATGGTACCGCCACCACCCATTGATAATCCCGATACGGCGCGGTAACGTTTTTCACTGCGCACACGGTATGTCTTCTCAATGTGCGGAATCAGTTCCTTAAAGAAAAAATCCTCGTAGTTGAAATTGCCTTGTATGGCATTGAAATATCCACGGGTACCGGTGTTAGCATCGGGCATCACGATGATCATGGGGCCGGCCAAACCCTCAGCAATCACCCGGTCGGCAATGTTCTGCACCTGGCCGAACTGTACCCAACCGGTATGGTCGTCACCTGCGCCGTGCAACAGGTATAAAACGGGATAACTCTGGTCGGTTTCGTCGTAGCCGGCCGGCAGATAGATAGAATATTTACGGTCCATTTTCAGGATCGTGCTTTTTACGGTGCGTGTTTCGAAGACTTTACCCCTTTGTGCCAGTGCGACATGTGCCATGCATAATGCCAAAATAACAACTACAGATAATTTTTTCATAGCGTAAAATTAATGATGAATAACTGAATAATTGAAAAGATAAAGGTAATTCAATGAAATTAAAAATCCAAATGTAAACTCTTTGAATAGATCAGTTTTGTAGAATTTTCTTTGGGCTTATTCAGTTATTCAACCATTCAATGATTCACCATTGTTTTTTTGATTACTTTTGTTTTCCATCAAAAAACAAAAATTTATACCACTCATGGCCGACAAAAAACTTTTCCTGTTAGATGCTTACGCATTGATTTACCGTGCATATTACGCCTTGATCCGTAACCCGATGTACAGCGCTTCGGGATTCAATACATCTACAATTTTTGGATTTACCAATACGCTGGAAGACGTGCTTTCCAAGGAAAAGCCGACACATATTGCCGTAGCTTTCGATCCGCCGACGCCTACGTTCCGGCACGAGATGTACCCTGCGTACAAGGCGCAACGAGAGGAAACACCCGAGGAAATTGTCAAATCCGTGCCCCGTATCAAGGAAATCATCGAAGCATACCGCATTCCGATCATCCAATACGACGGTTACGAAGCCGATGATGTGGTGGGTACCATTGCAAAGCATGCGGCAGGTATCGGTTACAAGGTGTATATGATGACTCCCGACAAGGATTATGCGCAATTAGTAAGCGACAATATATTTATGTATAAGCCCGCGCGTTCGGGTACAGGTGCAGAAATGTTCGATACGGCCAAAGTATGTGAGAAATACGGGGTGAAATATCCTGAACAGTTTATCGAAGTGTTGGCGCTCATGGGCGATAAGTCCGATAATGTGCCCGGGGTGAAGGGTATCGGCGAAGTGGGCGCTACCAAGCTGATCACCGAATTTGATACTGTGGAGAATCTTTTGGCGAACATCGATCAGGTGAAAGGCGCCAACAAGGAAAAAATACTTGCCGATAAAGATAATTTATTATTGTCGAAGAAATTAGTGACGATATGCACAGATGTCCCTATCCGGTTTTCGGAAGAAGATTATGCATTGAAATCGCCCGACACAGCCAAACTCAAGGAACTGTTTAAGGAATTCAATTTCCGTACGTTCCTGAGTCGCTTAGAGGGACGCTCTTCGTCGTCTCCGGCAACAAAAACGCAACAATTGAGCCTGTTCGACACCGCCCCGACCGGTGAGGTTGTCCCGGCGACTGAACGGATGTATGAAAATATTGGTACAGTTGCACACGAATATATTACGGTTGATACGCCCGAAAAACGCCGGGAATTGATACAAACATTGCAATCTCTGCCCGAATTTTGTTTCGATACGGAAACGACCGGGTTGGAAACATTCAATTCCGAACTGGTAGGGATATCGTTTGCCGTGAAACCGCATCAGGCATGGTATGTCCCGGTACCGGCCTTGCAAACGGAAGCACAAACGGTTGTGAACGAATTCAAACCTTTGTTCGAAAATCCCAATATCCGTAAAACCGGGCAAAACCTGAAATTTGACATGCTGGTGCTGCGGCAATATGGTGTAGATACGGCGGGTGAGTTGTTCGATACCATGCTGGCGCATTATCTGATCCAGCCCGAGCAACGGCATAACATGAATTATCTTTCGGAGAAGTATTTGGATTATTCGCCTGTGGAGATTGAAACATTGATCGGCAAAAGCGGAAAGAACCAATTAAACATGCGGCAAGTGCCTGCGGATAAGATTTCGGAATATGCCGCCGAGGATGCCGACATCGCCTTACAATTGCAGTACAAACTCGAAAAGGAATTGAAGGATACCGGTATGACGACATTGGCGCAAACCATTGAAATGCCTTTGTCGCGTGTGCTGGCCGAAATAGAAGCTACGGGCGTGAAGATTGACGTTCCTGCCATGGAAGCGTTCGGACAGTTGCTAAATGCAGATACCGGGAAACTGGAGGAGGAAATCTACGAACTGGCTGGCGAACGGTTCAATATAGCATCGCCAAAACAGTTGGGGGACGTATTGTTCGTGCGTCTGAACATTAGTGATGCAGATAAACCGACCAAGAAGACAAAGACCAAACAGTTCTCTACCAGTGAAGAAGTACTTACCAGTTTGGAAGGCAAGCACCCGATCATCTCGAAAATACTGGAATACCGTGGATTGAAAAAGTTGCAAAACACATATGTGGAAGCTCTTCCCAAGCTGATCAATCCTCGCACGAAACGGATACATACGTCGTTTAACCAAGCGGTTACTGCCACCGGGCGGCTCAGTTCCACCGATCCCAACCTGCAAAATATCCCGATCCGCGAAAGCCGCGGACGCGAATTGCGAAAAGCGTTCATCCCGAGCGATGACCAACACTTGTTGCTGTCGGCTGACTATTCTCAGATCGAGTTGCGGTTGATGGCGCATATGAGCAACGACCCGAACATGATTGAGGCTTTCCGCCACAACGAGGATATTCATGCAGCTACTGCTGCCAAAATATACGGCATACCTGTGGCCGATGTGACTTCGGACATGCGCCGGAAGGCCAAGACAGCCAACTTTGGTATCATATATGGCATATCGGTTTTCGGCTTGTCGCAACGGTTGGCAATACCACGGGGCGAAGCGCAGGAATTGATTTCTGGGTATTTCGATGCTTACCCGGGAGTGCGGAATTACATGAACAGCGCCATCGACAAAGCCCGTGCACAAGGTTATGTGGAAACGTTGATGGGACGCCGCCGTTACTTGCCCGATATTCGCTCGGCAAATGCAGTGGTGCGTGGCATGGCCGAGCGAAATGCCATCAATGCGCCCCTGCAAGGCTCAGCTGCCGATATTATTAAACTGGCGATGATTCGTATCTACGATGCTTTCCGCGAAAGCATGCTGCAATCAAAGATGATCCTGCAAGTACATGACGAATTGGTTTTTGATGTGTTGAAACCGGAGATGGAAAAGGTGAAAGAGATTGTCCGCCGCGAAATGGAAGGCGCTTATCCGCTTGCCATCCCGCTGACCGTAGAAATGGGCGAAGGTAGCAACTGGTTGGAAGCGCATTGAGTGAGGAGTGAAAAATGGTCATGATCGACCGGAAATCCATATACATCCATATTCCGTATTGCAAGCAGGTGTGCTATTATTGTGACTTTCATTTTCGAGTGGCAATGAAGGACAAGACAGCTATGTTTGCTGCGATGAAGAAGGAGATCGCCTTGCGGAAGGATTATTTGCGTGAAAGTGATTCCGGAAACGAAAAAATCCCAGTAGAGACGCTTTATTTCGGAGGCGGGACACCATCAGTGTTGACCATTGATGATCTGGCGGGGTTATTGGATGCCGTAACACAATACTATACGCTTGTGCCCGACGCTGAAATCACGTTGGAAGCTAATCCTGACGATTTGTCGGACGAATATCTTGAAGGCCTATACCATTTAGGATTTAACCGCCTGAGTATCGGTATACAGTCATTTTTCGACGACGACCTGAAATGGATGAATCGCAGGCATAACGGACATGAAGCGGTACGGTCGGTGGAAGCAGCCCGCCGTAAAGGATTTCATAATATCAATATTGACCTGATATACGGGTTGCCATCCATGACGCCGGAACGTTGGCAGGAAAACCTTGTACGGACGTTTGCACTGGAGGTACCTCACCTGTCGGCCTATCATCTTACCATTGAGCCGAAAACCGTTTTTGGACGGCGACAGATGAAGGGAGAGACCTTTGCTGTGAAGGAGGACGAAAGCGTCCGGCAATTTGAAATTTTGCTTGATGCTACGGAAAAGGCAGGCTATGAACATTACGAAATATCAAATTTTG
This sequence comes from Bacteroidales bacterium, assembly GCA_031547085.1. Lineage (GTDB taxonomy): Bacteria > Bacteroidota > Bacteroidia > Bacteroidales > UBA4181 > JAIRLS01. The sequence goes on along the minus strand of JAVBSH010000039.1, from coordinate 3,361 downwards.
CTAAACCGGGATTCTATTCGAGGCACAACACTGCTTATTGGCGGCAGCAGCGCTATATCGGCATCGGGCCGGCGGCACATTCGTACGACGGGCTGTCGAGACAGTGGAACGTAGGTAACAACAGTCAATATATCCGGGATTTGGAGGAATGCAATGCATGGTCGTCTCCGATGTGGTTTGAACGCGAACAATTGTCTCCGTCTGAAAAATATAACGATTACATCCTGGTTTCCCTGCGGACTTCGTGGGGCGCCGATACCAGATACATACAGGTACATTTCGGCAGGAACTTTCTTGCTGTTTTTCTTCTCCGGTCGGAACCATATATCCAAAGCGGACATATCGAAGACCGGTCGGGAATATTTGTGCTGACGCGAAAAGGAAAGTTAATCGCCGATCGTATTGCCTCAGATTTATTCTGTGACAGTTAGTAAAAAAAATATTAGCTTTGCAGCATATTTATTTCATAAGAAGATGAAACGTATATCATATCTTTTAATAGTAGCCATCGTGCTGATTGGCTCGGCCTGCGGGAGCAAGGGAAAATCAAAAGAAAATGTAAAAGTTCTGGAAGTATCGGAAATCGATACTACTTTGAAAAAAACAACCATTGAATTCGTCGAAACAACACATGATTTCGGCAAAGTGAAAGAAGGTGAAAAGGTGGTGCATGTGTATGAATTCAAGAATACTGGCGATGCCGACCTGTTGCTCCAAAAGGTAAGGGCATCATGTGGTTGTACTACACCCAAGTACGACAAGCAACCGGTCCGTCCGGGTAAAATCGGCCATATAGAAGTGGCATTTAACACCAAAGGCCGCCCGGGGATGCAGCGCAAAAACGTAACGGTGACGACCAATACAGAGCCGCCTGCAACAGTGTTGTCCTTCACATGCGAAGTGATACCATCTGAAGAAAAAACAACCCAAAACACCAATAAATAATCATTCTATAATTTAAAGTCATGACAATTTCGAATATTTTGTTACAAGCCGCACCGGCGGGAAGTGGAGGTGCAAGCGCCTGGAGTTCCTTTTTACCCTTGTTGTTAATCATCGTGGTTTTCTATTTTTTCATGATCAGGCCGCAGATGAAAAAACAAAAAGAGTTGAAGAATTACCGCGAAGCTCTCCAGAAAGGTGATAAAGTTGTAACAACAGGCGGCATATATGGCAAAATAACCGGCATCAGCGACAATACGGTAGAAGTGGAAATAGCCAACGGCATTACAATAAAAGTGGATAAATACGCCATATTAAAAGATTCTACCGATCTGGCCAACCAGAAATAAATCATTACCTTCCTTTTGAAGGAGGGCATTGTGAGCCGCGGTACATATTGAGTATACTTCCCCCTTCTCTTCCTGCGGGTGCGAGGGGGGACGTTTTTTACCAGTCCATTTATTCTTATGCCAAAAAGGAAAATCCGGATATCTGACATCGTTAAACGTTTAGGACACAAACTCAGATCCACAGCCGGACATGAGTTGATGACCTATCTGGTTTTTTTGTTGATAGCCGTGGTGATCTGGTATATGAATGCTTTGAATAAGGACTATACTACTGATTTGAAATTCAAGGTGAAATATACCGGCATGCCTGAAGATAAGGTATTGGTCAATTCACCGCCCGATCAGTTGAAGCTGACTGTCAATGCCCAAGGATTTACATTGTTGAAATACAAGTTGGGTTTCACATTTTATCCGATAACGCTGGAAACCAACTATCACACAATGCGGAAAAACGGTTCGGCGGAGCGTGGCGGATATTTTTTAGTTACACAGTCTGCTTTTGATAAAATAGCCATACAATTGGGTTCTGACCTCAAACTGCGGAGTATCTCACCCGACACGTTACATTTTTTGTTTAGTGAGACGGTCAAGAAAAATGTATCGGTGAAGCCGCGATTGCATTTGCATTTCGGTAAAGAATTCCTTCCGAAAGGCCCGATGCAGGTTAATCCGGCCACAGTGACGGTTACTGGTCCCCAAGCCATTATCGACACCATGCAGTATGTGTATACCCGCGAAAAAACGTTTAAAAGACTGAAAGATACCTTACGTACGGAAATCACATTGCAAGAGGTAGATAAATTGAGGTATTCTTCGGATCACGTAAACATTGTGCAGCCCATCGAACGTCATACGGAAGCAACCATCACGGTTCCCATTGAACCGGTTAATCTTCCCGAAGGATTTACCATGAAGACTTTCCCGGGAACAGTGACGGTCAGTTGTATGGTGTCCATCATCGATTTCGAAAAGTTGCAACCCTATATGTTCAGGGTGGTGGCCGATTACGCTTCCATCAAGGATATCAAGGATAACCAGGCGAAGGTGAAACTGAACCTGTTGAAATCACCTGATTATGTTTCAGATGTGAAGTTTCAGCCTAAAAACGTTGAATTTATCATCGAAAAGTAAATGCTCAAGGTTGGTATTACCGGGGGAATAGGTAGTGGAAAAACGTCGGCTTGCCTGATATTTAAGACGTTGGGTATTCCGGTGTATGATGCCGACACACGCGCCAAGGAGTTGATGAATACTGATCCGGAACTAAAGACTACCTTGGAAGGATATTTCGGAAAAGATATTTATGAAAACGGGATGTTGGACAGGAAGAAGCTATCCGCCATCATCTTTAATGATCGGGATGCATTGGAAAAGGTCAATGGTAGCGTGCATCCGGCTGTTGAATGTGATTTTAAACAATGGTGCATCCGGCAAACAGCTCCATATATTATGGAGGAAGCAGCCATTATTTTCGAAAGTGGCATTGCACAACGATTCGGGAAAGTGATACTGGTGACTGCACCTATCGAGCTGCGGATAAAAAGGGTTTGCGATCGCGACCATGCATCACCCGAAGCGGTACGTGCCCGGATCAACAATCAGTGGCCTGACGAAAAGAAAATGGCCTTGGCCGATTATGTTATTTACAACGACGATATGCGCCTGATGACATTGCAGGTGATGGATATACACCGAAAATTACTGGAAATTTCCGAAGAAGACCGTAAGGCCATGAGATCGTAAGACATGTAAGATTGTAAGATCGCAAGATTTTTTTTACGGTCTTACAATCTTACATGTCTTTAAAAATGTGTGCCTTTGTGTTAACTTTATAAAATACTGTTTGATCTTCGGAATTAAAAACTCGAAAATGAAACCTGTGGGAATAATTATCCGTAAAAGGTGTATTAATGTTTAAAATTGTATTTGAATAGAGATTATGTCAAATTAATTTTATATCTGCGCGCACCTGCGTACCTTTGTATCATGAAATATCGAGACTGGCAAACCAAGCCCGGTCGCTTTTTAGCGATGACCGGTTATACGGTGGATGAGTTCAATGAGCTGCT
>JAVBSH010000088.1:0-5352 GCA_031547085.1 Bacteroidales bacterium | reverse complement strand
TCAGACCGGGATTTTGCCCACGGCTTCTTTCTGATTCCACCTCACGATGAACACCATTGCCTGCGGCTAACGGTTGGTCGCTATCTACCTCCGTAGTGGACTTGCACCACCAAGTTGATCAATCATGCACGGCACACAAATAAAAGCCCCTGGGTATCACCCAGAGGCTTTTTAAATCTATGGAAACGACATTTATTACATCATGCCGCCCATTCCACCCATGCCGGGATTTGGCATTGCGGCGGGTTTATCTTCTTCTTTTTCGGCCAATACACATTCAGTAGTGAGGAGCATACCAGCGATGGAAGCTGCATTTTCGAGGGCAACGCGAGCAACCTTAGTCGGGTCGATAACGCCTGCTGCGTGCAGGTTTTCATATACATCGGTGCGAGCGTTGTAACCGTAATCTTCCTTGCCTTCACGTACTTTCTGTACCACAACGGCGCCGTCCAAACCAGCATTTTCAACGATCTGGCGGAGAGGTTCTTCGAGGGCGCGGCGTACGATAGCGATACCTGTGGTTTCGTCGTCGTTGTCGCCTTTCATGCCGTCGAGGGCATTGATAGCGCGGATATAAGCCACACCACCACCCGGGATGATACCTTCTTCAACAGCTGCACGGGTTGCGCTCAAAGCATCGTTCACGCGGTCTTTCTTTTCCTTCATTTCAACTTCGGTAGCGGCGCCAATATAGAGAACTGCTACTCCACCGGCCAATTTAGCCAAACGTTCCTGAAGTTTTTCCTTATCATAGTCCGAGGTGGTATTTTCCATCTGGGCTTTGATTTGGGCAATACGAGCGTCGATTTGAGCTTTTTCGCCGGCTCCGTTCACGATCGTGGTGTTGTCTTTATTCACCGTAATCTTTTCGGCGTGACCCAACATATCGAGGGTAGCGTTTTCGAGCTTCAAGCCTTTTTCTTCGGTAATTACAGTACCACCAGTGAGGATAGCGATATCTTCGAGCATTTCTTTGCGACGGTCGCCAAAGCCGGGAGCTTTAACGGCACAGATACGCAACGAGCCACGCAACTTGTTCACCACCAAAGTAGCAACAGCTTCGCCGTCAACATCTTCAGAAATGATCAACAGGGGTTTTCCGGTTTGGAGGGAAGCTTCCAAAATCGGAAGGAATTCCTTCATGGTCGAGATCTTCTTGTCGTGGATCAGAATCAACGGACTTTCAAGCGTACATTCCATCTTTTCGGTATCGGTCACGAAATAAGGCGAAATGTAACCACGGTCGAACTGCATACCTTCCACTACGTCTACGTAAGTGTCGGATACCTTAGCTTCTTCGATAGTGATCACGCCTTCTTTCTTCACTTTACCCATGGCTTCGGCGATCAGTTTGCCGATTTCGGGATCGTTGTTGGCCGAAATGGAAGCAACCTGTTCTACTTTTTGCAAGTCGTCGCCTACTTCTTTCGACTGCGATCTCAGGTTTTCGGTAACTTTAATCACGGCTTTGTCGATACCGCGTTTCAAGTCCATCGGGTTGGCGCCGGCAGTAACGTTTTTCAGACCTACGGCAACTATTGATTGAGCCAATACAGTGGCGGTTGTAGTACCATCACCGGCGTCGTCATTGGTTTTCGAAGCAACCTCTTTCACCATCTGTGCGCCGAGGTTTTCCATTCTGTTCGACAGTTCGATTTCTTTGGCAACCGTTACACCGTCCTTGGTAACTTGCGGGGCGCCGAATTTCTTGTCGATAACCACGTTACGGCCTTTAGGACCCAAAGTTACTTTTACTGCATTAGCCAGTTGGTCAACACCTTTTTTGAGTGTATCGCGGGCTTCGATATTAAATTTAATCTCTTTTGCCATATCTCTTTGAATAATTTATTTGATTACGTTTTTAATTGAATGAATTTGTTACAAAAATTAAATCACAGCCAAAATATCAGATTGCCTCATCATCAGGTAATCCGTACCGTCGACATTCAACTCGCTACCGGCATATTTCCCGTAAAGGACAAGTTCGCCTACTTTTACCTGCATTTCTTCGTCTTTAGTGCCCGGTCCTACTGCCACTACGGTGCCTTTTTGGGGTTTTTCCTTGGCCGTATCGGGAATGATCAGTCCGCTGGCGGTTTTCGACTCGGCTTCCATCGGTTGTACGAGTACTCTGTCTGCTAAAGGTTTAATTTTTACATTTGCCATGTTTGAATATGATTTTATAAGTTAAACAATCAAAAAAAATTTACTTCTCTGTTGGATACACATACTGTGCCAAATGAATTTTGACATGTTATCGCCGATTGTTTTCTGCCAATTTTACAGACTCGCGTGGCAATATGTCAGTCTCGGTTACGATAATCCCCAAAAAAATGCCAGCAGATCAATCCACTGGCATTTTCCAACATTATTCATCTCTAAATTTTATCCTATTATTCAGATTCCGGTTCGACAGGAGGAGTGGTTGGAACCGTTGAGGGGAACGACGGCATCACACCCGGATCAACTGCATTTTCGATTTGCGAATCCAGGATTGACTTGTTGGCGTTCGATTCGCCCGAAGGGATCATAAAAGCAGCCAACATGCACAATACAACGAGCGATCCAGCCAACGTCCATGTTGCCTTTTCGAGAAAGTCAGCTGTTTTGCGCACGCCCATAATCTGGTTGGACGAAGAAAAATTAGCAGCCAAGCCACCGCCTTTGGAATTCTGTACCAACACGATGAGTGTCAAAAATACACAAACAGCGATAATTAAAATGGATATGAGTGTATAAATCATAAATATAATTTGTTTTAAATACTTACTTTAACCTGTCAATTTGGGCTGCAAAGTAAATATGTTTTTCCGGATATTTCAAAATTAAATGCTTATATATTTCAATCGCCTTTTGTTTATGCCCTTGGCTTACGTATATATCGGCCAAAGTTTCGGTAGCGATATCCTGATCTTCCTGCAAACTATCAGTCAAATCCACCTGGTAATCGCTTTCGGAAGGCACTATTTTGGGATTGTTTTTCAGGAAAGCATCAATCAGGTTGTCGGTCACCACTTCCACTTGCGGTTCTGCAGCAACAACTTCTGTTTTATTGCTCTCCTCTGCTTTTTTCAACTCCGCAAGGATCGTATCGGCCAAACTTGGTTCCTGCTTGGGCAACAAATCTGCCAGATTGGATGCCAACTGGTCGGCCGAATAAACAAATTGCGATTTTTCACCGGGTCCAGCGGTTGATGATGTTTCCTTGACAGGCGGCGGAATATGCACCTCCTCCTTCCGCTCGGCTTCATCTTTTACTTCAACCCGATCCTTAACATCAGCCACATCCTTGGTGGCAGTTGCATCAGGCACAACGATTTTATCATCGGCCTTGACATCGGGTGTTTTGATGTGACTCAACTGCTGCTGGATAATAGCCAGCAACTCCGCATCGCTCATGATCTTTTCCTCGGCAAGGATACGTTCCGCCGATTCATCTTTGAATCCTTCGAACCCGGCATGGTGTATACCCGTCTGCTCCGGTATAGAGGATATGGGAGTTTGCGATTGCTGAATCTGGTGAATATCTGCCGCCGGAGATGCAAAAGCGCTACCCGGAGCGAAAGGGGACATCACTTCTTCTATATTCTCCTGCGGTTCAGTGGTCAACTGACGAAATAACGAAGGACGGTTGATATAATTATATAATAAACCGCGGTCGCGCACATTCATGGCCGACCGGCCAAGATGGTGCGTTAACTGCGTTTCGTCGGTCTTCTTTAAACTTTGAAGATATAATTGATGTCCGGTATGAAAATACGAATACTCCTCGATCAACCGATTCAACTCGGTGACCGATTGACCCGTCTGATCGGGGTCACGGAGTAATGCCATTAATTCTTCCCTTGTCATGAATACAAAATTCGTACTAATAACTCATTTCTCGATGTGTTTGGCCGGTTTACAAACCAGACGCATCTAATTCTTACAAACATGCAAAAATACTGTTTTTTATTGAATTATTGTTGATCATATCAAAAAAATCAAAAGATATTTCTAACTTTGGGTTGTCTTAATCATCCATCTCAAATTTTAATCAATGATGCAATGAAATTAACACACCTATTTTGTCTTTTATTAATTTGCATTTCCTGTAATCGTTCAAAACAGCCACAAACAACGATTAGTCCTAACTATGAATCAATTACAAAGGACACATGCGTGTATTATCCGATAAAAGACAATAAAATTGCCGTTGATCTTAAAAAACCACAACAAGCGTCCATATTCGATTATTTCAAACATATCGAATTGATCCCTTTGGAAACGAGTAATGATGTTTTGATCGGCAAAATTGGTAAATTTATTGAACATCAGAATCGATATTATATATTGGATGTGCCTCCGGGTGGACAGTTTATTGTTTATGCATTTGATGCAACCGGCAAATTCATCTTTAAAATAGACAAACGCGGTAAGGGGCCGGGAGAATATACAGACCTGAGCGATATCATCTTCAATCCCTTCACCGGTAATATTGATCTTTTAAATCCCTGGGGGTTCATATTAAGCTATGATTTGTCGGGAAATCATGTAAAGACCAGTACCCGGGTCACTAATGCCGAATTGCTTGTTGTTCACCGTTTAATAGCGCTTAGCGAAAAAATGTACGTGTTTTTATCAGAACGTCGTCAACCGTTTCAAGTTATTTACTATGATATGGAGGAGAACAAAATACTTCATCAGGAATATGAAAAAAATCCTGTTTTGCAAAAATACTCACACGATCCTTTTTATGAATATCACGGACAATGGTATTTTTACGATAGTTTTGACAATGAGACATACGAACTGGGGCCAAATTCTTTAGTGAAGGCATATAGCTGGGATTTTGGAAAGTTTACTTACGATGCAAAAAAGATGGTTTTTCCAAATGAAGATCCAAAAATCGTACTTCATCAATTTCCGTATTTGATGTCTGTTCAGGGTCAAAACAACAGGTATGTGATGGCTCAAATCCGGTTACCTGATGAAGAAAGATATGCCAACCTGATATACGACAAATCAACTCAGGATTGCAAGTACATTGGCAATTTTACCGAATCGGTCGAATTCCGGCCATTGCTGGTAACCAATGAATATGTTTTATGCCGTTGCTATCATGGAGAACTGGATAAATACGTCAACGAAGAAATGTTAGATGAAACCAACCGGCAGAAATTGGAGGCGTTGATGAAAGTGAGGGGAGAATTGAATCCGGTGATCATTAAGTATTATTTTAAATGAAACAACTGTGGAATAAATACGAAATAATTTACTCATTTGACAGGATTGCCTGCGGCGGGGGGGGAGTGTAAAAGAGATTAAAAATAGGGAGATTAGGGTTTAAATAATTAAAAAGTAAAAGCACCC
>JAVBSH010000218.1:0-5947 GCA_031547085.1 Bacteroidales bacterium | reverse complement strand
CTGTAAAAGTAACGGCTTATATTACGTGAAGGCGCAACCATGCGGACTGACCGTTTCCAGCGGTTTATCCATTATATATTTAAGGATCAAAAAACTCTGAAAACGGAGCGCAAAGGTACTGTGTTTTTTGATATAAACAAGGAACAGGAAAATATTTTTGAAGAAAATATTGCGAAATACGTTTTGATGCCGTAGTATTTGATTCAGCCGGTTATGTATGACCAAAGTCGGTCAACTGTGGTAAACTTTGGATAAGTTTGATGAACTTTAAATAACTTTATATTTTTTTACGATACACGACAACAGATATATTTTTTATATTTTTTATATTTTTTTCGCTTAATTGACGCTAAACGCATATATTTGCAGGAAGAATTGAAGTTTAACGCATTGTAACAAAGAAGATAGGCGCAATCGGGTATTCTTTATGAGAAAGCGTATCTTGGTTAGCAATTGTGCATGTTTATACGAGTTAGTGGCGATGCAAGTGGACAGTCCTTCGTCGATTTTTATGAAAATAATATCAAACCGACAAGGCGGACAACTAAAAAAGAATTGGATGTTGAAAAATGAAATACTATGGACAAAATCGCAAATATTATCGAACTGGTAAGAACTTCAGATGATAAGGTTGGTGTAATAATAGGTTTGGTTTTCATTGTTATTGCAATATTAGTAGGCGTTTTTAAGCAACATTGGCTAATTGCAGGCGTAAATACTGCTCCGAAAAAAGATTTGGCGAAGATTGATTTGGAATATGTAGGGAAATACTTCGGGATATTTTTCGGGATATTTGGATTCATCATATTTTTAGGGTCTTTCCTTTGTATATGTTTGAATATATCAATGAATTACTTTGGCATCTTTATGCTACCTTTCACATTGGCTTTTGTCGTATTTTTGTTTTGGTATGGTCACGTCAAGAAAGATAGGATTTACAAAAAGAAATGAAGCTGCAAAACATCTTGAGAAAGAGGATAAAATACACTTCCACTAACGGGTGGTTTGGAACAATGGTGACAGTGGTAATTGGAAAGTCTGTACCCCGCGTGAAGTGTCAGGAATTTCACAATACAATTCTTTTCCCGACATTGATAAAATATAAAACATCATCCATAATATAACCCGATTGTCGCTGCGCCGCCAATTCCTAATCCGACTATTTACCAAACCATTGTTACGCAATCGGTTGCCGACACGACAGTACAACAGATACTTGAAATTTTGAGAAGTTTCCACTACCTTTGCACTCAAAAGAATGCCGACAGAATGACCAACAAAATAGAAGTATCCGACACAGGGAAAACACCCGATACAAGTCGCCTGTTGCTTGGGATAGAAACGCTTATCGAAAAAGCAGGCAAAAATGTAGCCGTATATTTGAATACGGAAATTAATCGTTTGTATTGGTCGATTGGCAATCACATTGTTACCGAAATGGGGTTTGAAACCTATTCGCAACAAGGAAGAAAAATTCTTGCGACACTGTCGCGAACTTTGACCGAAAAATTTGGAAAAGGTTACACTTATTCAGGGTTAAACCGAATGATTAAAGTGGCCGAAGCATACAGCGAAGAAATGTTCGCGACACTGTCGCGAACATTAAGTTGGAGCCACTTTATAGAACTTGTCGCTATTGAAAACCCTGTAAAAAGGCTGTTCTACCAACAAATGTGCATCATCGAAAATTGGAGTGTGCGCATGTTGCGGCAAAAAGAAGATGCAATGCTTTTTGAGCGGACAGCCATTGCTGCCAAATCCGATGATGAGATTTTACAAACTTTACAAGCGATAGGTAATACAAACATTAGTCCCGATTTGGTTTTCAAAAACACATACATTGTTGACTTTTTGGGATTAAGCGGATATTATTCCGAAAAAGACCTCGAAAATGCCATTCTTGCCGAATTAGAAAAATTTATTCTCGAACTTGGGCAAGGTTTCGCTTTCATTGAGCGACAAAAACGCATACCTATCGATAGTGTTGACTATTCGCTTGATCTGCTTTTCTACCACCGAAAACTCAACCGTTTAGTGGCGATAGACTTGAAACTCGGCAAATTCAAACCTAAATACAAAGGACAAATGGAGTTGTACCTCAAATACCTGCAAAAGCACGAAATGCAGCCACACGAAAATCCGCCTATCGGCTTACTGCTTTGTAGCGAAGGAAACACCGAACACATTGAACTCTTAATGTTAGACAAAGAAAATATAAAAGTAGCGCAATATCTTACCGCATTTCCCGATAAACAGTGGTTTATCGACAAACTGAACAAGTCCATTGCTATTGCGCAACAGAATATGAGCAATATAGGTAATGACTGTGTATAGAAATTTTTAATTTGCGCCCCAGCACGTTACCGTTACTTGAAAGAACAAACATCCACATTTTTCGGCAATAATCAAATTTATTGCCGAAAAGTGTAGTACATAAGAACTACATTTGACTTTGCAGATAGAAACATTACCTTTGCTGATATTTTAAAATACCAATTTTTGTAAAAAAATGGAATCTATAATTACCACCTCTGATCGGCTTGTTCAACATACAAATACTGATTTTATTCGTTATTTGTATCATCATGTTGCGTGGGGCAACCGGTTGGTAGGCATCATTGGAGCAAAAGGCACCGGTAAATCCACGCTTTTGCTGCAACATATCAAACTGAATTTTCCCGATAAATCGAAAGCGCTTTACGCAAGTTTGGATAATATTTGGTTTACGAAACATTCGCTTTCGGAACTTGCCGAGGATTTTTATAATCTTGGTGGCACTCATTTGTTCCTGGACGAAGTGCATCAATACCGGTCGTGGGCAACGGAAATTAAAAATATCTACGATTCCTACCCCACGCTGCACATTATTTTTACAGGTTCTTCCATGCTCGAAATTTTTAACGCAAGTGTCGATTTTTCAAGAAGGGTAGTAGTGTATGAGCTGAAAGGATTGTCATTCAGAGAGTTTTTGAAATATGAAAATGGACTTGAATTGCCGGTTTTTGACTTGAATAGTATTTTGAAAGACCACCGGACAATAGCTTCTGAAGTTGCCTCAAAAATCAAAATCTTGCCCGAACTCAAAAAATATTTGGAATATGGCTATTATCCTTATTATAAAGAAAATATTGCGACTTATCCCATTCAAGTTGAGCAATCTATCAATAAAACACTGACTGAAGATTTTCCCGCAATAGAAAATATTGAATATGCTACCATTCTAAAAATCAAAAAATTACTTGGAACGATTGCAGAAATGGTGCCATTTACACCTAATATTGCGAGTTTGAGCGCATCAATAGAAATCGGCAGGCAAGTTTTGGTAAAATATCTTTACCTGCTGGACAAAGCTGGTATCATTCAGTGTATTACTGAGCCAAACCAAACAGTTCAAACATTGGCGAAACCGCAAAAACTGTATCTTGAAAATTCCAATATCATCAATTCTTTGGCATTTCAAAATATCAATGCTGGCAATGTGCGTGAAACTTTTTTTGCCAATCAGTTGCGTACAAAACATAAAGTCAATACGGCACAATACGGTGATTTTACGATTGATGGTAAAATAGTTTTTGAAGTTGGCGGTAAAAACAAGAGCAATTCACAGATAAAAAATGTTGAAAACGCATATATTGCAGCCGATAATATTGAAACAGGCTTTGCAAACAAAATACCACTTTGGCTATTCGGTTTTTTGTATTAAACACAGAATTTGAAGATCAACTAAAAAGTTTAAAAAAGGCTATACCACATGAAGTTACAGAAACTTATCACAACTTAAAGAGTCTTTTCGAAAACTTGTTTATTCTTTCAGTTCCTCGATTTGGAGTTTGGATAAGCCTGTTATATCGCTTATGTCATCCACAGACAATCCTTTTTTTAACATGTTCCGTGCGATTTCCATATCCCTTTCGGTTCGTCCTTTTGCCAGTGCTTCGGCTTGCCCTTTAGCCAGTCCTTCGGCCAGTCCCTGGTTATGAGCGCTTTCTATCATTGTTTTTTCCACGCTTATCATATCCCAGTACTTGTCGTATGCAGCCAGTTCTGCAGGAGTAAAGGCTCCTTCCTCGCAAAGCTCCGCTGCCCGGCGAATATCTTCGTTCTCCTGCATTTCGGGCGGCAGCGCCCTCATATCCTCGTTGACCTCTTTCAGGAAACGAAGTCACAATACGGCAAGTTTGCGGTCGGCCATCTTGTCGGGACGGAATTTGGCAAGTTCCACCAGGACAAATTCAAGGCCGTCAATCACTTCATTGGTATTCTCAAGATTAACAATCCTGTAATGATGGTAAAACCGTTCGGTATCGAAGTCAAATTTTCGTTGAGGATGGCAAGGGTATAAACGGCTGCAACAGGTGGTATTTCTTCCCGCGTCCCAACTGGCGGACGTATGCCTTGCCGGCGTTGAACAGGATGCGGTTCATGAACCCTTCGTGCCACCACGCCTGCATTTCAACGATGAACTGCCGCTTGTGGTTATCTTTGCACCTTACATCGACAATGGAGTACTTCCTGCCCGGATTGTCCGGAACCATTTCCGAAGGAAGGTACTCAACCTCCGTGATATACCTGTCCGGCTCAAAGGGCATCAGCGCGTTCAGGAAACTGATCAGTAAGTCGGGATGTTCGCCGAAAATGCGCTTGAAGGTCAGATCGGTTCTCGGGTCAAGATAACGTGCCATAACGCTATGATATTTGTTATATTAAAGTGAATATGATTTTGGTTTTTTCGAAATAAACAATTTACTCCTCTTTTACGACACTCGTAAAATCACTCCAATTTTCCACACGGAACGCCCGAATATCACGAACTGATTTTTGAAACCAACTCATCTTTCTAAGGGCATCAATAGCCCTATAAAGATTTGCCATATCGTCGTTTACAGTCAAATAAACACTTCCCTGCGTATTATAGAATTTATACTTTCGAAGGACTTTGTTGCAACGTGATTTTAGCTAAAAAGGTTATTGATGTAGCTTTGCAGCGCAAACCTAAAAGCAAAAGTCACCATGGACCATACATCAATAACCGCAAACAAAGATAAGTATAAAGTCAGAAATTGGAAAGCGTACAACAAGAGTTTATGCCACCGTGGGCGTATTACCCTATGGATTGAAGATAGTGTTATGAAAGAATGGTCATCTATAGATATCACCAAGAAGTCGGTAGGCGAATGCCTTTATCCCGATAGTGTCATCCATTGCTGCCTGTTGCTCAAACTATCTTATCATTTGTGTCTACGCCAAGCGACAGGTTTTGTGGAAAGTCTGTTGTTTTTCATGGGCAAAGGACATTATGCGGTACCGGATTACAGTACCTTATCCCGTCGTCAAAGTCTGATACCCAGCTCGGTATCCCAACGCCTGACACGGGGAGAAAACCTTGACATCGCCATTGATTCCACAGGATTGAAAGTATACGGAGAGGGCGAGTGGAAAGTACGCAAGCACGGATGGTCCAAACGTCGTACATGGCGTAAACTCCATATAGGTATTGATGTGAACACACAAGAAATCGTTGCGGCCGAATTAACGGGTAATGACAAAGATGATGCGGCCACAGCTAAAACAATGCTAAAAGGAGCCACCAAGCGTATCAAGAGTTTTCGCGGAGATGGCGCTTATGATGACCTTGATTTTCGAAAGACTTTAGGGTCTAAGGTACATCAAATCATACCTCCTCCCAAGGATGCTGTTGTTCGTAAAGGAACAAAAAAGAAGCCTCTTGAAGAATATATCCACCAGCGAAATCAAGCGGTAGCGGATATTCATCAAAACGGACGAAAGGCTTGGAAGGTAGAACAGGGGTATCACAAGCGAAGTTTGAATGAGGTGGTGATGTTTCGATATAAAACCATTTTTGGGCAGGAGTTAAGCGCCCGGAAAACGGAAAATCAACTTGCCGAGGCTTTGCTCAAATGCAGCATCTTAAATAAGTATACCGATT